>NZ_LFVW01000903.1:0-943 GCF_001182915.1 Kitasatospora sp. MY 5-36 | reverse complement strand
GGCCGGCTCGGCCGGCTCGCCACCACCCCGGTCGGCCGGCTCCAGGCCCGCCCGGAGACCACCGCCGCCCGCGCACTGGCCGGCCACGGCCTCGCCCAGCGCACCGTGGACGGCTTCCTGCGCCCGCTGCTCAGCGCGCTGCTCTCCGATCCGGCCCTCGGCACCAGCAGCCGGATCGCCGACCTGGTGCTGCGCTCGTACGCGCGCGGGCGGCTCTGTCTGCCCGCCGGCGGGATCGCGGCGGTACCGGCCCAGCTGGCCGCCGCCCTGCCCGCCGGAACCGTCCGCACCCGGGTGCAGGTCACCTCGATCGCCGCGGACGGCGTCGAGACCCTCGCGCACGGGCGGATCGGCGCCCAGGCCGTCATCGTCGCCACCGACGCCCGCTCCGCCACCGGACTGCTGCCCGGGCTGCGGCTGCCGGACTTCCACCCCGTCACGACCTTCTACCACGCGGCCGACACCGCCCCGCTGGGCGAGGCCGTCCTGCTGCTCGACGGCGACCGGCCGAACGGGCACCCGCCGCTGGTCTCGCACTCGCTGGTGCTCAGCGAGCTGCACCCGTCCTACGCCCCGGCCGGCCAGGCGCTGATCGCCACCACCGTGCTCGGGCGGCGCGCCTTCGACGTGGGCGGCCCGGCCGGGCTGGAGCCGGCCGTCCGGGCCCGGCTGACCGAGCTGTACGACGTCCCGACCTCGGGCTGGCAGTTCCTCGGCGTACGGCACGTCCCGGACGCGCTGCCCGCGATGCCGCCGCCGCACAACCCCCGCCGCCCGGTGCGGCTGCTGGCCGGGCTGTACGTCGCCGGGGACCACCGGGACACCAGCACCGTGCAGGGCGCGCTGGTCTCCGGGCGGCGGGCGGCGCAGGCAGTCCTGGGCGACCTCGGCGTCCCGGCGGACGCCCGGGAGGCGGAGGCGGCGGCCTGACGGCGGCACGGGT
>NZ_LFVW01000902.1:0-2454 GCF_001182915.1 Kitasatospora sp. MY 5-36 | reverse complement strand
CGGCAGGGGAGGCCGTTGCCACCGCCGGAGCGCATCGGGGCACCGGGACACACCAGCGGTCTGCCGGGGTGACAGACCGACGGCGTGCCAGGATGCCGGGGTGCCTGCTCTGACCGTTCATCGGATGGTTTCGACCGTTCGGCCGGTTGCGCGGTGAGCGCCGCCGCCCAGCCGCTGACCCTGATCCTGATCCCCGCCGCAGCCGTGGCCGCCCCGCTGCTCGCCGACCGGCTGCTGCGGTGGATCGCCGTCCCGACCGTCGTGTTCGAGATCGTACTCGGCGTCCTGATCGGCCCGGACGTCCTGGGCTGGGCGCACGTCGACGGCCTGGTCGACGCGCTCTCCCAGTTCGGCCTGGCCATGCTGATGTTCCTGGCCGGCTACGAGATCGACTTCGCCAAGCTGCGCGGCGGCCCGCTGAAACGGGCGGGCACCGCGTGGCTGGTCTCGGTGGCCGTCGGGCTCGGCGTGGGCGCGCTGGTCAACCGGGACCCGCTGGACGGCGCCTTCGCCGGGCTGGTGCTCACCACCACGGCGCTCGGCACCATCCTGCCGATCCTCCGCGACTCCGGTGAACTGCCCACGCCCTTCGGCTCCCTGGTGATGGCCACCGGGGCGGTCGGCGAGTTCGGGCCGATCATCGCGATCGCCGCCCTGCTCAGCGGCAACTCCCCGGCCCGCACGGCGGTCATCCTCGGGGCCTTCGCGGTGATCACCGCGCTCGCCGTGTTCGGCGCGCGCCGGCCCCGCCCGGCCTGGACCACCCGGCTGATCGAACGGACCCTGCGCACCTCCGGACAGTTCGCGATCCGCGCGGTGATCCTGGTGCTGGCCGCCATGGTCGCCGCCGCGCTCTGGCTGGACCTCGACATGCTGCTCGGGGCCTTCGTCGCCGGGATCGTCTCCCGGCTGCTGCTGGCCGGCGTCCGGCAGGCCGAGGAGGAGGTGATCGAGGCCAAGCTGGAGGGCATCGGCTTCGGCTTCCTGGTGCCGGTGTTCTTCGTGGTCAGCGGGATGAACTTCGACCTGGACGCCCTGCTGGACGACCCGGGCACGCTGCTGCTGGTCCCGGTGTTCCTGCTGCTCTTCCTGGCCGTGCGGGGGCTGCCCGCCGCGCTGCTCGCCCCGGCCGGGCTCGGCCTGCGCGACCGCGCGGCGCTCGCGCTGTACGGGGCGACGGCGCTGCCGCTGGTCGTGGTGATCACCACCATCGAGGTGGACGCCGGGCACCTGCCGTCCTCCACCGCGGCGGCGCTGGTCGGCGCCGGGATGCTGTCGGTGCTGGTGTTCCCGCTGGCGGCGCAGCGGGTGCGCGGCGGCGCGCGGCCGCCGGTGGCGGCCGACGCGGATCAGCCGAGGGTCCGGGCCGAGAGCTGGTAGGCCCGGGCCTCCGTACGCCGGGTGCGTGAGGCCCGTCCCCACGCACTCCGCCGGTCGGTTCACCTCCGCGCTCAGATCACTCCCGCCTGCCGGGCCGTCTCCTCGAAGGCGCGGGCCACCGGGCTGCCGCGGTAGGGGGTGAGGCGGCGGTGGAAGTCCCGGACGTACTCCAGCGAGCGGGCCGAGCGCATCTCCCCCGCCGCCCGCAGCGCGTCGGTGGCCATGGTGCACGCCTCGTCGAGGTCCCCCATGCCGAGCCGGGCGGTGGCCAGCACCAGGCGGCAGAAGATCCGGCTGCGGGCGTAGGCGGGCGAGCGCAGCCTCAGCGACTTCTCGGCGTGCTGCGCGGCCGTCCGCCACTGCTGGAGGTCGCGGTAGCAGTGGGCGAACTCGTCGGAGAGCTGGGCCTCGTCGAAGTACCGCGCCCAGGAGGGCAGTTCGTCGCCCGTCCGGGCCGCCGCCAGGGCGCGCTCGGCGCGCACCAGGGCGGTGGTGCAGGACCGGACGTCGCCCAGCAGGCCGTGCCCGCGCGCCTCGGCGGCGTGCATCAGCGACTGGACGACCGGCGGCACGGCGGTGCCCACGCCCTGCTGGGCGACCCTGGCGAGCTGGACCGCCTCCCGGCCGTGGCCGAGGTGGACGGCCTGCTGGCTCATCGTCACCAGCACGTAGCCGCCGAGCGCGCGGTCCCCGGCGGCCTGGGAGAGGCGCAGCGCCTGGACGAAGTAGCGCTGGGCGAGGCCGTGCGCGGCGATGTCGAAGGACGTCCAGCCGGCCAGCCTGGTGAGGTCGGCGACGGCGCCGAACAGCGCCCGGCCGATCTGCTCGCCGTAGCGGCCGCGCAGCATCGGCTCGGCCTCGCTCTCCAGGTAGCGGACCAGCGCCTGGCGGGCGTGGCCGCCGCCGTAGGCGTGGTCGAGCGCGCGGAAGAGGTCGCCGACGGCCCGGATGGCGGCGATGTCGCCGCGGCCGACCCGCAGGGTGGGGCGGGACTCGCGGGCCGGGTCGGTGTACGGCGGCTCGACGGCGACCGGCGGCCGGCGGCTCTGGATCGGCACCCGGCCGATGGTGGGG
>NZ_LFVW01000901.1:0-3457 GCF_001182915.1 Kitasatospora sp. MY 5-36 | reverse complement strand
GGACGGCTCGTCCGGCAGCGCCAGCACGACGCTGGCGGCGGCGGACAGTCCCAGCGCGCCGCGCACCGTCCGCCGCCGGCCGTACCGGTCGGCGGCGGGCCCGCCCAGCAGCAGCCCGGGCACCAGGCCGACCAGGTAGACCGAGAACATCGCGGCCAGCGAGAGCGCCGACCAGTCGGTGCGCGCCCGGTACACGGTGGCCAGCGCGGTGAACTGGTTGGCGCCCCAGGCGGCGACGGCGACGGCGGCGGCCGCCGGGAGCCAGCGGGCGGTGCGGGACGGGGGCATGCGCGCGCTCTGCTCGGTTTCTCTCGGGTGCTTTCCGGGGGCGGGAATTCGCTGGGAATTCGCGGTTCCCCGATTCCCGTCCAGTGTCCGGCAGGCCATCGCGGCACGTCAAAGAGGCAACGCGGCTGAACCGATAAGCCCCGCCTATCAACAGTCGCGCGGATATCCCGCCGATACCCCGCCGATATCCCGGCCCGTTTCCCCCGGAATTCCGACCAGAATTCGACCGTGCCGGCGCTGTGCCGTGCCGCCCCGCCTCAGCCCGTCTGCGGGCCCGCGTCGGCGCCCACCGACAGCACCACCGCGCTGGCCGCGCCGGCCGGGGTGTCGTAGTTCACCGTCTCCCCGGCGTGCCGCCCGAGCAGCGCCTTCCCGAGCGGGCTGTCGAAGGTCACCAGGGTGAGGTCCCGCTCCTCCGCGATCTCCGAGATCTCGACGGTCTCCTCCGTGCCGTCGTCGAACCGCACGTTCACCGTCGACCCCACCCCGACCACCCGCGCGGACGGCTCCCCGGCCACCTCGGCCTCCCGCAGCCGCGCCTCCAGCTCGACGATCCGCCGGTCCAGCCGCGCCACCTCCGACGCCCGCTGCAACTCGTCCGCCGCGTCCGCCCGGTCCCCCACCGGATCCACCCCGCGCAGCGTCGCGGCCACCTCCCCCCGCTCCACCCGCAGCTGCGCCAATTCCTCCCGCACCGCACGCAGACCCTCGGCACTGATCGGTTCCGGCCCACCGCTCATCCCAAGCTCCCGGGGCTGCTCGTCACACACTCGAACACCGGCCGTCTCCCATTACCCCACCACCCGCACCCCCGGGCAACTCCCGGGCCGGTCGACCACCCGGAGCGGGCCCCGCGGGGCCGTGGGTCAGCGGGTGAGCAGCCGGGCCGGGGCGATCGGTTCGAGGAAGACGCTGGGTGTGCCGTGCCAGGACACGCTGAGGGCCTCGCGGGCGCGGGTGCACGCCACGAAGAGCAGGCTCAGCTCGCCGGTGAGGTCCTCCTGGTGCTGCAGCGGGTCGGTGTCCGCCGGGGTGATCGCGCTGCGCAGGGGCACCGTGCCGTCGCTGACGCCGACCACGGCGACGCAGCGGTACTCCAGGCCCTTCATCCGGTGCATGGTGCCGACCCGTATGCCGGGGGACGGCGCGTCGCCGAGCACGTGGGTCGGGATCCCGGCCTGCCCCAGGGCGTGGGCGGCCTCGCGGCCGAGCCGTCCGGTCCGTACGGCGACACCGATGTCCTCCGGGCTCACGCCCGAGGCGGTCCACTCCTCGACGCGGGCGACGAGGGCCCGGAACTCCTCGGCCCGGTCGGGGTGGCCGGACACGTCGGGGTGGGCGCCGTGCAGGGTCGAGTGGTAGCCGGCCAGCGAGTCCTCCCCGCCGTCCATGTCGTCCGGGCGTTCGCCGGTGAGCAGGGACGCGGACCAGGTGAGGATCTCCTGTGTCGTCCGGTAGTTGATCCGGAGTCGAAAGGAGCGGCCGACCACCTGGATGCCGAGCGAGCGCAGCGAGACCTTGTTCCCGTAGATCCGCTGGTGCGGATCGCCGGAGAGGAACAGGTCGTCCGGGCCGGTGGCCACGAGCGCGCGCAGGAACCGCCATTGGACGGGGTGCAGGTCCTGCGCCTCGTCGATCACCACGTGCCGGAACGGGCGGTCGCCCTGTTCGTCGAGCATCCGCGCGGCCCGCGCGCAGACCTGGAGGTACGTCAACTCCCCGGCCTTGCGCAGCTCCTCCTCGAACGCGGCCACCGCGCGCCACAGTTCGGTCCGCTCCGGCGTCCCGAGGGCCTTGCCCCGTCCGGTCCGCGGGGCCTTCAGGTACTGCTCCCGGCTCCCGATCGACTGGGCCAGTACGACCTGCCGCCACTCCTGGTCGAGGAACAGGTCGGTGAACCCGACGCCGAGCCGGCGGGCGACCCGTCCCCAGCGGGCCAGGATCGGGTGCTGCTGGAAGAGGACCTTCGACGGGGCGCCGCCGGGGGAGCGCCGCAGGACCTCGGCGGCCAGCGCGTCGACGGTGACCACCCGGACCTTCGCCCGGATCCGTCCGTCCGTCACGAGCAGGGCGAGGCAGCGCTCCAGCTCCGCGGCGAGGTCCTCGGAGGAGGTGGTCAGCAGAATCGATCCGTCAGGCGCCTCCGCCGGCAACCGGCGGGCCAGGTGGTAGGCCCGGTGCAGGGCCACCACCGTCTTCCCGGTGCCGGGGCCGCCGGTCACCCGGGCCGGCCCGCTGTACGACTCCCGGTAGGCGACCCGGTACTGGGCCGGGTGCAGGAAGATCCGCCAGGCGTCGAAGGGGCGTTCCAGGATCTCCAGCAGTTCGTCGGGCCCGGACACCAGGGCGACCCGGCCGCGCGCCCGGGCCATCGCCGAGACCAGCCCGTCGGCGGGCTGGTCGACGCTCGTGGGCGCGGCCGCCCGGGCGTACGCCCGGACGATCTCACGATCGATCTCGGCCGGCTCCATCCCGCTCGCGAGGCCGACCAGGACGTCGAACTGCTGCTCCGGCAGCACGCGGTGGAGCGCCTCCAGGTGGGCCTCGTCGGGGAGCAGCCGGATGATCGGCAGGATCTCCTCGTCGACGCCCAGGCTGCGCAGGACCTTGTCGGAGCGGTCGGCGAAGAGCCTGCGGGGTTCGTCGGCGGCCAGCGCCTTCAGCGACCGGGAGGCCCGTTCCAGCGCGACGTCGTTGCGGATCTCGACGCCCTGGGTGGCGGCGTTGACCGAGGCCCGGTGCTTGACCGCCCAGTCGTTGGCCTTGTCGTGCGGAAGGACCTTCAGCAGGAGGTAGCCGTCGCCCCGGTCGGCCTTGAGGACGACCCCGCGCCAGAAGTCGGTGATCCTGATGGTCCGGATCCGGGGGTCCCGCTGGTTGGTGAGCTTCTCCAGGTGCACGCCGGTGTGGGTGGCCTCGGTGAACTTCTCGAAGGTCTCGAAGACCCGCCGCTGCACCGGCTTCTCCAGCGCCGCGAACTCCATCAGGAAGTCCCGGTGCATGCCCAGCGTCGCCACCCCGGCCCCCTCGTGCCCGTGCCCGTCCGCCCGGGCCGTGCGTTTCACTGTACTGGCCCGGATGATCACTCACGCCGGGCCGCCCGACGGGTGGTCGGATCGAGGGTGGCGGTGATCACCTTCGGGGGTGGGGGTGGGGGGAAAGCGCAGGT
>NZ_LFVW01000900.1:0-2449 GCF_001182915.1 Kitasatospora sp. MY 5-36 | reverse complement strand
CGTGTCGTCCCCGTCCCCGCGCCGGTCGGCGACGGCCTGGGCCAGGGCCAGGGTGGCGGCCAGGGCGCGCGGGACGCCGGGGTGGGCGTCGAGCGGCGCGGCCGCCTCGTCGTCGAGGGCGAGGGCGGAGACGATGCCGGAGAGGTCGGCGACACCGGTGGGCAGCGCGGCGGCTAGCGCCTCGCGGTCGGTGGTGTCGATACCGTTCCCGGGCACCGTGAGGACGCGGGCGCCGGCGGCCGTCAGGGCGTCGGCGACGTCCGGCGCGGAGCCGACGAGCAGCCAGGTGCCGGTCAGCGCGGTGCCGTGCTCGGGCAGGGCCGACCAGGCGATGCGGTAGCGCCAGCCGGCGACGGCCGATTCGGCGCGTTCGCGGTGGCGCCAGCCGGTGAGCGCGCCGAGGGCCGGGTCGGCCGGGTCGACACCGAGCAGGTCGGCGAGAGCAGCGGCGTCACCGCGCTCGACGGCGTTCCAGAAGCCCGCCTCGGCGGGCGTGCCCGCGGTGACCGGTACGGTCGGGGCCTCGGTGGGCTCCGGCCAGAACCGGTCCCGCCGGAAGGCGTAGGTGGGCAGGTCCACAACCGTGCCGCCGCCCAGGAGCGCGGTCCAGGCGACGGGCAGGCCCCGGACGTACGCCTCGGCGAGCGAGGCCAGGAGACGCCCGGCGCCGCCGTCCTCGCGGCGCAGGGTGCCGACCACGGCCGGGGTCCGGTCCGCGAAGGCGTCGCTGATCGCCGGGGTGAGCACCGGGTGCGGGGACACCTCGACGTACGCCCCGTGGCCCGCGTCGGCGAGGATCCGCACGGCGCGGTCGAACTCGACGGTCTCGCGGAGGGACGCGTACCAGTAGGCCGGGTCCAGCTCCGGGCCGGACAGCCACGCGCCGGTCATGGCGGAGACCATGGGGATGCGGGCCTCGGTCGGCGTGATGCCCTGGAGGACGGCGAGGATCTCCTCGCGCAGCTCGTCCACGTGCGCGCTGTGCGAGGCGTAGTCCACCGGGATCATCCGGGTGCGCGGGAACTCCCCGCAGGAGTCGGCGAGTTCGCGCAGCGCGTCGGCGTCGCCGGAGACGACCGTCGCCGAAGGACCGTTCACGGCCGCGATCGACAGACGGGAACCGTACGGGGCGATCCGGGCGCGGACACCGTCCACCGGCTCCGCGATCGACAGCATCCCGCCACGACCGGCCAGGGCCTTCAGGGTCTTGCTCCGCAGAGCCACGACCTTGGCAGCGTCGTCCAGGGAGAGAATCCCGGCGACGGCAGCCGCCGCGATCTCGCCCTGCGAGTGACCGACCACAGCGTCCGGAGCGACACCGGCCGCCTCCCAGACGGCGGCGAGCGAGACCATCACGGCCCACAGCGCCGGCTGCACCACATCGGCGGCCTCGAAACCGTGAAGGCCCGCCAGCACATCGTCCAACTGCCAGTCCACGTACGGCGCGAGAGCCTCGGCACACTCGGCCAGCCGCGCCGCGAACACCGGCGAGGCCTCCGCCAGCTCGCGCCCCATGCCGACCCACTGGCTGCCCTGACCGGGGAAGACGAACACCGTCCGCCCCACCCCGTCCGGGGCGACCTCGCCGGTGACCACGCCGGGCGCGGGCTGTCCGGTGGCGACGGCCGAGAGCCCTGCCTCCAGTTCGTCCCGGTCCGCTCCCAGCACCACCGCGCGCTGCTCGAAGGCCGACCGCGTCGTGGCCAGCGACCACGCGACGTCGCCGACCGGCAGCTCCGGCCGCTCCGCGACGTGCTCGCGCAGCCGGCCCGCCTGACCGGCGAGCGTCTGCCCGTCACGGCCGGACAGCACCCACGCCGGGAGGGGTCGCGTCAGGACCGGCGCGAGGTCCTCGGCGGCGTCCTCGGGGACGGTCTCCGCCTCGACCGGGGCCTCTTCGATGATCACGTGGGCGTTGGTGCCGCTGATGCCGAACGCCGAGACACCCGCCCGGCGCGGCCGCTCGCCCGCCGGCCACTCCACCTGCTCCTGGAGCAGACGGACGTTGCCCGTCTCCCAATCGACGTGCGAGGACGGCTCATCGGCGTGCAGGGTCTTCGGCAGCACACCGGCCCGCAGCGCCAGCACCATCTTGATCACACCGGCCACACCGGCGGCCTGCTGGGCGTGCCCGATGTTGGACTTCACCGAGCCCAGCCACAACGGCCGGTCCTCGAACCGCTCCTGGCCGTACGTGGCCAGCAGCGCGCCCGCCTCGATCGGGTCGCCCAGCTCCGTGCCCGTCCCGTGCGCCTCGACCGCGTCGACGTCCGCCGCCGAGATCCGGGCGTTGGCCAGCGCCGCGCGGATGACGCGCTGCTGCGAGGGGCCGTTGGGGGCGGTGAGGCCGTTGGAGGCGCCGTCCTGGTTGATGGCGCTGCCGCGCACCACGCCGAGCACCCGGTGCCCGTTGCGGCGGGCGTCGGAGAGGCGTTCGAGCACCACGATG
>NZ_LFVW01000899.1:0-1001 GCF_001182915.1 Kitasatospora sp. MY 5-36 | reverse complement strand
CATGCCCATGCCGTCGGCGCCCTCGCCGAAGGCCTGGCAGCGGCCGTTCGGCGACAGGGCCCGCAGCCGCGAGAAGCCGACGAACTCGCCCGGGTCGGCCATCACCGTCACGCCGCCCGCCAGGGCGACCGAGCACTCGCCCGACCGCAGCGACTGCACGGCCTGGTGCAGCGCGACCAGCGAGGAGGAGCAGGCGGTGTCCACCGTCATCGCCGGGCCCACCAGGCCCAGCGCGTAGGCGATCCGGCCGGACAGCACGCTCATCGCCGTGCCGGTCATGCGGTGTCCTTCGGACCCGGCGGTCTCCTCCACCACGCCGAGGTAGGTCGACCGGGCCGCGCCGACGAACACGCCGGTCGCGGAGCCGTGCAGCGACTTCGGGTCGATGCCGGCCCGCTCGACGGCCTCCCAGGAGTCTCCAGCAGCAGCCGCTGCTGCGGGTCCATGGCGAGGGCCTCGCGCGGGCTGATCCCGAAGAAGGCGGCGTCGAACTCGGCGGCCCCGGTCAGGAAGCCGCCCTCGGCGACGTAGGTCTTGCCCTCGGCGTCCGGGTCGGGGTCGAAGAGGCCCTCGGTGTTCCAGCCGCGGTCGGTCGGGAAGCCGCCGATCGCGTCCCCGTGCTCGGCCAGGAGGGCCCAGAGCTCCTCGGGGGTCCGGATCCCGCCGGGGTAGCGGCAGGCCATGCCGACGATCGCGACCGGTTCGGCGGGGGCCGCGACCACGGCGGGCACCGGCCCGGCGCCGGCCGCCGCCTCGGCCCCGAAGAGCCGGGAGAGGATCTCCTCGGCCAGGGCGGCCGGGTTGGGGTGGTCGAACACGACCGTGGCCGGCAGCCGGACGCCCGCGGCGCCGCCCAGCCGGTTGCGCAGTTCGACGGCGGTCAGCGAGTCGAAGCCGAGCTCCCGGAAGGCGCGCGTGGTCGGGACCTCGGCCGCGGAGCCGTGGCCGAGGACGGCGGCGGCGTGCGCGCGGACCAGCTCGACCACCGCGCGGCGGCGCTC
>NZ_LFVW01000898.1:0-3467 GCF_001182915.1 Kitasatospora sp. MY 5-36 | reverse complement strand
CTCGCCTCGCTGGACGAACTCGCCCGGGCCGCGCGCGGGCGCGACGCCGACGTGCTGGTGCTGGCCGCCTCCGGACTGGCCGCGGTCGGCCCCGACGGCCGGCGGCCCGCCGAACTGCTCGCCCGGCGCAGCGGGTTGACCGTCGTCGCACCGGACACGGTGGTCAGCGTCGAGCCGGACGGCACCCTGCCGGCCGTGGACGGGACGTGGTGGCGCTGCCGGCCCGGCGGGGGAGCGGAGCCGCTCGGCAGCCGCTGGCCCGCCGACGCGACCATCACCCCGCTGGCCGGCGGGGCGTACTGGATCACCGACGCGGCGGTGGGACCGGTCCGCCCCGCCGTGCTGGACCGGGCCTTCGCACCGCGCGACCGGCTGCTGCTGATCATCGGCGCGCCCGCCCGGTCACTGCCCAGCGGTGCCCAACTGGCCAGCGCTGCGAACCTGTTGAAGGAGCAGGCGCCCCATCGGGAGTACCTCGCGCTGAGCGCGCCGTGGGCCGCGCCGCTCGAACTCATCGAGACGGCCGCCGTGCTGGCGGCCTCGCTCGGGCAGGAGGTGCGGGCGGCGATCGGCGTGCCGGTGGCCAGGTCGGGCCTGCCGGGGGCGCCCGGGTGCGGTGTGCGGCACGTCCACGTGGCGCCGGACGGGGGCGAGGGCTGGGAACCGTACCTCATCGAGTTGTCCGCCCGCCCGCGCGAACGCACCGTCACCGCCGTCGGCTGGCGCGTCGGGCCCGGCCCGGTCGTGGGCCCTGGGACGGAGCGCTTTCCGGCTCTCCCCGGCCCGGGTGCGGGGCCCGGTCCGGGCCGCTTCCCGGCCTTTCCCGGCCCGCCTCCGGTGCCCGGCGCGGGGCGTTTCCCGGTCTTCCCGGGCCCGGCTGTGGGGCCTGGGGCGGGGCGTTTCCCGGCTCTCCCCGGCCCGCCCGCGGGGCCCGGAGTGGGGCGGCTTCCGGCTCTCCCCGGCCCGCCCACGGCCCCTGGGGCGGGCCGTTTTCCGGCTCTCCCCGCGCCGCCTTCGGTGCTCGGGGCGGCGCGCTACCCGGCCTTCCCCGGCTGGGAGGTGGAGGCGGTGGCGGCCGGACTGTGGCTGCGCCCGGCCGCTACCCCGGAGCGGGGCCCCCGGCTGCGTCGGCCGGACCCGGCCCAGCCCGTGCTGGTCGTGGGCACGCCGGGCCGCCCGGTTCCGGACGCGGTCTGGGACCACCTCGGTACGGTGCTGGGCTCGCTCCCGGCCGGGCCGGTACGCCTCGCGCTCGTGGTGGCGGGGGTGTTGGACGTGGAGTCGGCCGCGGTGGGGCGGTTCTGCGCGCGGCAGTACGGGTTGGACTGGGTCGGCGAGGAGGCGGTCGAGGCCGCGGAGGGCGGGTGGCCGTGCTCGGTTCGGCGCCGGTGACGGCTCCGGAGCCCGCCGCCACGGTGCCGACTTCGGAAGGGGCGTTGGCGGCGGAGGCTCCCGGGGAGGCCCATGGGGGAACAATATTGGCCCCTGAGGTTGTCGCGGAGGAGCCTGAGGCGGAGGAGTCGGTTGACGAAGTCCCGCTAGCAGAACCTGAGTTGCTCGCTGGGCCTGAGATGGAGGAGCCGGTCGCCGAGGCACCGGAAGTCGATCCCGATCCCGAGCCTGTGCTGCCCGCTGCGACGCCCCCGGCCCCGGAACCGTCCCCGGAGCCGGAGCCGGAGCCGGAGCCGGAGCCGTCGGAGCCCGCCGGGGACGGCGAGGCCCTGGTCGCCCAACTCGGCTCCGCCTACGAGCCCTTGGCCCGGCGGGCCGAGGACGTCGCCACCCGGCTGCCCGCCCTGCGCGCGCAGGCGGAGGAGGGCGACCAGGGGCCCGAGCTGGTCGCCCTCCTGCTGCACGCCGGCGACTCCGGCCCCCTGGCCCCGCGCGCCGAACTCCTCGCGGCGGCCCGCTCCGGCGAGCCCGGCCGCTACGGCCCGTACCTGCGCTGCCTGGCCGCCGGCCTGCGGCGGCTGCCCGGGTACTACGGCGGTGTGCTGGTCGCCGGTCCGGCGCAGGCCTGCGACCTCGCCGCGTACGCCCCGGGCACGGTGCTGACCGAGCGGGCCCCGGTGACCGCCCTGGCGGTGCCCGAGGCGGACCTGGGGGAGGACGTCGGGATCGAGTTCGCCATCTGGTCCGTCGGCGGCCGCCGCAGCTCGGCCTTCGGCGAGCCGGGCGACCCGCCCATGGTGGTCTTCGTCCCGGGCGCGGAGTTCGAGGTGGTCGAGGTCCAGCCGGCGGACCCGGAGGCGGGCCGCCCGGCCCGGGTCCTGCTCCACGAGATCGGCGGCGTCCGCCCGAGCCCCGAGCGGCTGCGCACCTGGCTCGCCCGCCGCAACGCCGTCGCCCCCGCCGACCGCGTCCGCCCCGCCGACCCCTCCCGCTACGCCCTCGCCCTGGGCGTCGGCTCCGGCCCTGCCGACTGACTGTCGGTAGGGCCGGATACGGTGCGTCCCGGAGCCGGACCACAGGAGGGGTCATGGAAGCAGGGGAAGCATCCGTCGCCGCGCTGAAGGCCGTCATGTCGCCGCACGACGGCGCCGACGAGCAGGTGGACTGGGCCGCGGTGGGCCAGGCCTGGGGCGTCCGGTTCCCCGCCGACTACGTGGCGTTCATGGCCACGTACGGGGCCGGTGGAATCGACGAGGCGTTCGGTGTCCTGGCCCCCGAGGCGAGCACGGCGCCGCCCGAGGGCCCGGGCTTCGGCAGCGCGGCCGGGGAGACCGCCATCCTGCGGAGCCTCTGGTCGACCGAGGGCGGGCCGGCCGGCGTCGAGGCCGGGCCGGACTCGGTGATCGCGTGGGGGGTGAGCTGCGGAGCGGACATCCTCGGCTGGCTCACGGTCGACGACGACCCCGACAGGTGGCCGGTCCTGGTGTGGGAACGCCACGGGTCGCCGAACTGGCAGCTCTACGACTGCGGGATGGCGGAGTTCCTGCGCCGCCTGTTCACCGAGGGCTTCGACCGCTGTCCGCTCAGCGACGCCTCCCTCTGGGGCGATCCGTCCCCGCACTTCGTCCACTGGCGTGAGGAGCGGCGCCGCATCGAGGAGCGGTTGGACCCGTACACCGGAGAGCCGCTCTCCTGGTCCTTCTGAACCACCCGGTGAACCCCGCACGGGCGGCCGGCCGTCGGACGGAACACAGGGACGTGGTCGGCGGGAGGGGCGCGGGGCGGGACCCGGCCGGTGGCGGGCGCGGAGCCGGTCCGGACGGTCGGGTCCGAGGCGCGCCGATTTCGGCTGAACCGGTTCGGCCGTGCGGGCCGTAGCTCCCCACAGGAGTGTCATCGAGCACAGGGGATGCATGGTGGGCGAGGAGCAGCGCGGCGGGCCGGAGCGGAGGCCGGGCGGCTTCCGGCTCCCGGCGGTGAACTGGGCGTTGGCGGCCGAGGCGGACCAGGGGAAGCCGCCGGAGGCGCCCGTGAGCGCGGAGACGGCGGCGCCGCCCGCGCAGCCGGGCGCCGGT
>NZ_LFVW01000897.1:0-3486 GCF_001182915.1 Kitasatospora sp. MY 5-36 | reverse complement strand
CTCGGGGCCGGCGTCGGACGGCTCGGGCGCGCCGCCGCCGTCGGGGCCGCCCCCGTCCGGGCCGCCCTCCGGCCCGTCGCCGCCTCCGTCATCACTGCCGCCACCGTCGCCATCCGGGCCGGGCCCGTCGTCCTCGGGCTCCGGCTCCTCCTGCTGGGCGTGCTCCTCCAGCGTCCGGTCCAGCTGCTCCTCGTCCAGCCCGGGCGCGTCGAAGGGGTTGCGGCGACGGCGGTGCGGCAGTGCCAGCTGGGCGGCCTTGCGGACGTCCTCCTCCAGCACCTCGGTGCGCCCGTCCCAGGCGGCCAGCGCGACGGCGGTGCGGGCCATCACGATGTCCGCGCGCAGCCCGTCCACCTCGAACGCGGCGCACACGGCGGTGATCTGACGCAGCGCCACATCGGTCAGCTCGACCTTGGGCAGCAACTCCCGTGCGGCGGTGATGCGTTCGGCGAGCGCCCGCTCCTCCTCGGCGAACCGCGCGGCGAAGCCGGCCGGGTCCGCGTCGTACCCGAGCCGGCGGCGGACCACCTCGGCGCGCTCGGCCGGGTCCCGGGTGGCGGCGATCTCGACGGTCAGGCCGAACCGGTCGAGCAGCTGCGGCCGCAGCTCGCCCTCCTCCGGGTTCATGGTGCCGACCAGCAGGAACCGGGCCGCGTGCCGCACCGACACGCCCTCGCGCTCGACGTACGAGCGGCCCATCGCGGCGGCGTCCAGCAGCAGGTCCACCACGTGGTCCTGGAGCAGGTTCACCTCGTCGATGTAGAGCACGCCGCGGTGCGCCCGGGCGAGCAGGCCGGGCTCGTAGGCCTTGACGCCCTCGGCCAGCGCCCGCTCCAGGTCGAGCGAGCCGACGATCCGGTCCTCGGCCACGCCGACTGGCAACTCGACCAGCTGGGAGGGCCGTTCGGAGGAGGACGGGGAGTCGTGCGGCCCGTCCGGGCACTGCGGGTCGGGCGCGGCCGGGTCGCAGGCGAAGCGGCAGTCGTCTACGGTGGCGATGGACGGCAGCAGGCCGGCCAGCGCGCGCACCATGGTCGACTTCGCGGTGCCCTTCTCGCCGCGCACCAGCACGCCGCCCACGGCCGGGGAGACCGCGTTCAGCAGCAGTCCGAGCCGCAGGTCGGCCATGCCGACGATCGCGGTGAACGGATAGCGGACGTCACTCATGCCGTACCCCAGTCCTGTCGTGCCTGACTCTGTGATCGTGCCCGGCCCTGCCGCCCCGCCCGGTTCGGCGGTCCTGCCCAGCCCTGCGTCCGTGTCCGGCTCATGCGTCACTCCCAGGGGCCCCGGGCGGGAGGAACGGCAGCGATCCGGCCGCCGGCACCCCGCCCTCGATCAGCTTCCACAGCGCGTCGGTGTCCGCGTGCTCCTCGATCAGGTCGCCCAGCCGGTCCAGCCGGGCCTCGCGCGCCGCGGCGAAGGAGGTGTCCGGCGCCGGGACGAACGCCCGGCCGGACAACTCGGCGACCTCGCGCAGGAGTTCGCGGCGGAACCCGTCGTTCTCCAGCGCGCCGTGCCAGGTGGTGCCCCAGACCGGGCCGACCCGGCAGCCGTCCAGGAAGGGACTGCCCCCCTCCACGGTCACCACCCCGTGGTGGATCTCGTAGCCCTCGACCCGCTGCCCGAACGCCTCGCCGACCGGCCGCGCCAGCACCTTCTCGACGCCGAAGCGCACGTGCGTCGGCAGCAGCCCGAGACCGTCGACGGCGCCCGCCTTCGACTCGACCTCGTCCACGATCGAGTGCGCCAGCATCTGGTAGCCGCCGCAGACCCCGAGGACCGGCAGTCCGGCCGCCACCCGCGCCTTCAGGGCCGGCTCCAGGCCGCGCTCGCGCAGCCAGGCGAGGTCCGCGACGGTGGCCCGGGTACCGGGCAGCACCACCAGGTCGGCGTCGGCCAGCTCCTCCGGCCTGGTCGCCCAGCGGACCAGCACACCCGGCTCCTGCGCGAGCGCGTCCATGTCGGTGAAGTTGGACAGCCGGGGGAAGCGCACCACGGCCACCCGCAGCACGTCCGCGCCGAGCGGCCCGGGCCCGTCCGCCCGGTCCGCCACGGTGGACAGGTCCAGCGAGTCCTCGGCGTCCAGCCAGAGCCCGGGCAGCATCGGCAGCGTGCCCAGCACCGGACGGCCGGTCAGCTCGTGCAGCATCTCCAGCCCGGGCGCCAGCAGCCGCGCGTCGCCGCGGAACTTGTTGACGAACCAGCCCGCCACGTGCCGCTGGTCCTCCGCCGACAGCAGTGCCAGCGTCCCGTACATCGCCGCGAAGACCCCGCCGCGGTCGATGTCCCCGACCACCACCACCGGCAGGGCGGCGGCCGTGGCCAGGCCCATGTTGACGATGTCGCGGTCGCGCAGGTTGATCTCGGCGGGCGATCCCGCGCCCTCGCAGACCACCACGTCGTAGCGGCCGCGCAGGTCGGCCAGGCACTCCAGGGCGCGCTCCAGCAGGACGGGCTTGCGCTCGCGGTAGTCCAGCGCGCCGACCTCGGCCACCGGCCGGCCGAGCAGCACCACCTGGCTGCGGCCGTCCGCGCCCGGCTTGAGCAGCACCGGGTTCATCGCCGCCTCCGGCTCCACCCGGGCGGCCTGCGCCTGCATCGCCTGGGCGCGGCCGATCTCGGCGCCGTCGGCGGTGACGAAGGAGTTGAGCGACATGTTCTGCGCCTTGAACGGCGCGACCCGCACGCCCTGGCGGGCGAGCCACCGGCAGATCCCGGCCGTCACCACGCTCTTGCCCGCGTCCGAGGTCGTCCCCGCGACCAGCAGTGCGTTGCTCATGCCCGTCCCCTCTTCTTCAGCAGTGCCCGCAGCAGGACGTGCCCCGCGACCGTCGTACCCAGCGCCAGTGCGCCCACCCGCCGGGAGAGCGCGCAGGCCCGCTCGATGTCGTCCACCGTCACCGGCCGCAGCTCCGCGCCCAGGACGGGCCGGTGCTCCACCCGCTCGCCGTACCGCAGCGTGCCGCCCAGTCGGACGCCCACCGCGCCGGCGAACGCCGATTCGGCCTGGCCCGCGTTCGGGCTCGGGTGCGCGGAGCCGTCGCGCCGCCAGACCCGCCAGGCGGTCCGGGGCTCGGGGGCGGCGGCCACCGTCAGCAGCGCCGTCAGCCGGGCGCCCGGCCAGCCCGCCACGTCGTCCAGCCGGGCCGAGGCCCAGCCGAACCGGGCGTAGCGGGGCGAGCGGTGGCCGACCATGGCGTCCAGGGTGTTCACGGCGCGGAAGGCCAGCAGGCCGGGGGTGCCGGCCAGGGCGCCCCAGGTCAGCGCGTTCACCACGGCGTCGGCGGTGTTCTCGGCCACCGACTCGACCACCGCCCGGGCGATCTGCTGCCCGTCCAGCGCGCTCGGGTCCCGCCCGCACAGGTGCGGCAGCCGCTCCCGGGCGGCGGCGAGGTCGCCGGCGGCCAGTGAGCGGCCGATGGTGCGGGCCTCCCGGGTCAGCGAGGTGCCGCCGAGCACCGTCCAGGTCGCGGCCGCCGCCAG
>NZ_LFVW01000896.1:0-3486 GCF_001182915.1 Kitasatospora sp. MY 5-36 | reverse complement strand
GCCCCGGGGCCCGGGAGCCGCTGCGCGCGGCCCACCACGTGTTCCGCCGCCTCCGGGCCGAGCCCTGGGCCCGGTGGTGCGAGGAGGAACTGCGGGCCGCCGGGGACTCCGCGGCCCTGCCGCCGGCCGGGCCTGCCGCCGGACCCTCCGGGCTGACCGGCCATGAACTGCGCATCGCCCGGCTGGCCGCGACCGGCCTGACGAACAAGGAGATCGGCCGGGAGCTCCAGCTGTCGCCCCGCACCGTCGGGGCCCACCTGTACCGGATCTTCCCGAAGCTCGGCATCACCTCGCGGGCCGCGCTCGCCCACGCCCTCGACGGCGGCCGACCGGCCGGGACGGCGCTTCCTCCGACCGCTGTCGAACCAGGCAGTCAGATGACCTAACGGGCCGTCGCCGTCGAAGTCCAGGCTGAGTCGCGCAGGGCTTCGACGGGAGGGCGGTCAGATGGGCGTGCGGGGGACGGCCGGGTCGGTCACGGACGGCGGGAAGGCCGCGTTCCGGGGCGGTCCGACGGCGCCGGTTCCGGTGGGGGCGCACTCGCTCACCGGGCGGCCGTCCGACGGGCTCCCGGTGTCGCACCGGCTCGGCTACGTGCGGATCTCCACCCTGGAAGGAGACACCGCCCGGTTCTCCCGTAGCGCCGACCTGATCGCCCCGGCCCCGCGCACCGAGCCGCAGGTCGGGGTCGGGGTGCAGGAGTCCGGCCGGGCCGTGCTGGAGCAGGACGGGCGCCGCGCGGAGGTGCCGCCGGGCGGGCTCGTCCTGTACGACGCCGGGCGGCCGTTCGCCGTCGAGTACCCGGGGCGCTTCCGCACCCACCTGTTCCAGCTGCCGCGCCGGCTGCTGGGCGTGTCGGAGCGCGACCTGCGGTACGCGGCGGGTACGGCCGTCGGCCCGGCGGACGGCTGCGGGCCGGTGCTGGGGCCCTTCCTGGGCACCCTGGCCGCCTCCGCGCACTCCTACCCCGGCCCGGTCGGGGACCAGCTGGCCGGGCGGGTCGCCGACCTGGTGAGCGCGCTGGTCGTCCAGCTGGCGGCGGACGGCCCCGGCAGTGTCGGCCCCGGCGGCCCGAACGAGCACCTGGTCCGGCGGGTGCGGGAGTACATCGACGAGCGGCTGGGCGACCCGGAGCTGACGCCCGAGCGGATCGCGCACGCCCACCGGATCTCGGTGCGGTACCTGCACCGGCTCTTCGAGCACGAGGGAGTGACGGTGAGCCGGCTCGTCCGGCAGCGCCGCCTGGAGGCCTGCGCCCGCGAACTGGGCCGCCGCGGCCGGACCGCCCCGACCGTGTCGGCGGTCGCCCAGCGCTGGGGCTTCGTCAACCCGGCGCACTTCAGCCGGGCCTTCCGCGCCGCGTACGGGGTCTCGCCGCGCGACTGGCGCCCGCTCCGGACCGACGGGGCCTGCTGACGAGCCGCCGAACCAGCACGACTTGGGCCACCGCCGCCGAGGCGCGACCCGGCGCGGTCGGGCCCGCAGACCGAACAGGAGCACAGATGTCCGTCGTCCCGTCCGCCGTCCTCGACACCGCCGGGGTGCCGGCCGCCGACCGCGCCGAGTACTGGCACGAGGCGGTCTCCCGTACCTTCATCCCGCTCGACGTCGTCCTGCGCGAGGACGCGCCCGCGCCCGCGACGATCACCAGCCACCGGCTGGGCGCCGCCCAGGTCTCCCTGGTCCGGGCCGGCCCGCAGCGGGTCGAGCGCAGCGCCCGGCTGATCGCCCGCGGTGGCGAGGACCACCTCACCCTGGCGCTCCAGCACCGCGGCACCGCCCGGCTGCTCCAGGACGGCCGCCAGGTGGAGCTGCGCCCGGGCACCTTCGCGATCTCCGACGCCGGGCGGCCGTTCACCAAGGACCTGCCGGAGCCGTTCCTCTTCACGGCCTTCCACTGGCCGCGCTCGGCCGTCGGGGTCACCGAGGAGGACCTGCGGGTGCTCACGGCGACGGCCTTCGACACCCGCGAGGACGACACCGCCCGCCTGGTGGGCGCCTACCTGGACTGCCTCTCCCGCTCGGCCGGGAGCATGGAGCCGCCGGCGGCCGCCTGGCTCGCCACCACGGCGCTCGACCTGCTCGCGGTGCTCGCGCACGAACGCCGCGGCCGGTCCGTACCGGAGGCGCCCGAGGCGGCCCTGGCCACCCTGGCCCGGATGAAGGACCACATCCTGCGGCACCTGGGGGACCCGGAGCTCTCGCCGGAGCGGATCGCCGAGGCCCACCACGTGTCCGTGCGGTACCTGCACAAGCTGTTCGGCTTCGAGGGGGTGACGGTGACCCGCTGGATCCGGCGCCAGCGGCTGGACGCGTGCCGCCGGGACCTCGCCCGTACGGCGACCCGTACGGCGACCCGTACGGCGGCCCGTCCGGCGACCGGTCCGACGGGTGGCTCGGCGACCGTGGCGGCGGTCGCCGGGCGGTGGGGCTTCGTGAGCGCCAGTCACTTCAGCCGGGCCTTCCGGGCCGCCTACGGGGTCTCGCCGCGCGAGTGGCAGGCGTGCGCCCGGGCGGGCCTCGCCCAGGGAGGCGCGGCCCGGCCGGAGGGGTACGGCATCGCGGTGTGACCGCCCCGTGCCGGGGCACCGGTCACCGGTCGCCGTGCAGCTCCGCGACGTAGCCGCCGGGGAACCGCACCATGGCGCTGTCCCGGCCGTCCGCCCGGACCGGGCCGGACAGCACCGACGCGCCGGCGGCCTCCGCCCGCTCCAGGGTGGCGCCGAGGTCCGCCACGCCGTAGCCGGTGAGCTCCCGGCCGAAGGGGTACGGCAGGTGGCCGTCCGTCACGGCGACCGTCGTGGTGCCGAAGCCGGAGGTGAGGCGCAGCAGCCGGTAGGCGGTGCCGGGCAGTCCGATCGCGGCGCCGTCGGCCCGGCGGTCGTCGGAGACGATCCGGCCGTCGGTGAAGGCGAGGAAGCTGCGCAGGAAGGCGCCCACCGCGTCCGGTGACAGGTAGAGCCGGTTCTCCGGCACGCTGGCGAGCCCGGGGTAGGAGGGCGGGGTGGTGTGGACGTACAGCTGGGCGTTGACGCCGCCGGGGAACTGGACGACGGCGTCCCGGCCGATCGGGTCGGCGAACGGCGCCACGGTGACGGCGGCCCCGTCGGCGCGGGCGGCGCGGACCGCCTGGTCGAGGTCGGTGACCAGCCAGCCGGTGCGCTCGGTGCCGAAGGGGTACGGGACGGGCGTGGTGTAGTCGAACACCGAGAGGGTGCCCACCGGGGAGACGACCAGTTCGGAGAGCGTCCGGCTGGGTGTGGGGGTCACCTGGGTGGCGTTCGGCCCGATCGTGCTGCCGCCGAAGGTGGCCACCCAACTGGCCGCGAAGGCCTGCTCGGTGCCCGGCTCGACGTAGACGTGGGTGGAGTCGTACTGGGGGCCGACGGCGAACTGCCGGTGCGCGGCGGCCGGCGCGGCCTGGGTGCCCTGGGCGGGCGCGGCGGTGGGGACGGCCGCCAGCGCGGCGACCGCCGCCACCAGCGG
>NZ_LFVW01000895.1:0-3491 GCF_001182915.1 Kitasatospora sp. MY 5-36 | reverse complement strand
CACCCGCGCGTCCGTCGACTTCTACACCGCGCTGGTTCGGCTGCGGAGCGGTTGTGGCACCCGGCGCGCTCGCCGACGCGGACCTGCACGCGGAGTGGTGGTACCGCGGCGCGCGCGGGGCCGGAGAGCGGCGGCTGCGGCTCGTGCTCGACCCGGCGGACGCCGAGTTCTACGACTACCGGGTGCTGCCCTGGTTCGCCCGACCCCGGGACGAGGGGCGGGCCGTGGTGGCCGGGCCGCAGGTCGACCTGCTCTGTGCCGACCGGTACGTGCTGTGCTGCGCCCGGCCGGTGGTCGTCCCGGGCGCCGGCTTCGTCGGGGTGGCGGCCGGGGACGTCCCGCTGGCCGCGCTGGAACGGCTGCTGGTGTCGCCGCTGCGGGAGCTGGCCGGCGAGGCCGCGCTGCTCGACGGCGAGGGGCGGGTGCTGGCCGCCACCACCCCGGCCCTGCCGGTGGGTTCGCTGGCGCGCGGGCTGCTCGCGGACCCGGCGGCCGAGCGGGCCGGGGTGCCGTCGGCGGCGGTGGACTGGACGGTGGTGCGCGGCTGACGGGTGACCGGACGGTACCGGCAAGCCGATATGACCTTCATTTGTGAAGGTATTAGTTGTTCCGCTTCCTGCGGCCGGGCGGTGTGCTGAAGCAGCAGTCGCCGCAGAGACCGGCGCCCGGACCCAGTCGGTAGTAGAGGCAGCAGCTGTTCCGGCGGAACGCCGTACCGCGCGGCCCGGTGCGCAGGGTACCCGACCCGGCCAGCGGCGGACGGTCCAGCAGCTCCGCCACCAACGCCCGTGCGGCGACCGGCGCATGGGCGTCCAGGATCCGCAGCGTCCCGGCCAGCGCGGAGGCGGCGTTGCCGAGCAGCAGGCGGCGGGAGAGCGGGGCGGCCGCCCGTACGGCCGTCGCCAGCGGCTCCAACTGGCCCAGCAGGACGGCCTCGTGCAGCTGGTCGGCGAGCGTCCCGGCGGCCTTCCCGGCGGTCGGCCCGGAGGACGGAACGGCGGGCGGCCGGACGGGCTCCGGCGGGGTCCACAGGTCGAGCGGGCCCTGGTCCGGGATCCGCACCCAGGCGTGCTCCAGGGTCGGGACCGTCCCCAGCAGGACGGCCGAGCCCAGGCCCACCGACCAGAAGCGGGCGGCCAGTCCCAGGTGCAGGATCGAGGCGGCGACCCGGGGCTCGTCGGTGCCGAGCCGCCGCGCCACCACCCGCAGCCGCGCCGCCAACGGCGCGTCCGGCCCGGTGCCGTACAGCTCGGCCAGCGGCCGGAAGCCCTCGGGCGGCCGGTCGGCCGGTGCGGTGTCCAGCGCGAAGTACGGCCCGACGGCGGCGAGTCGGGCGTAGTCCGGCGGCCGAAGGCCGGGTGCGGGGTTCAACGGCCCTCCCCTGTGCGGTCGTTGAACCCCGCACCCGCCCGCGGCGGGGTGGTCGGATGGTCGAGGGGCATCGGGGCCTCCAGGTCTGTGGGTGCTCGGGCGACCATGCGCGTCGCCCCGGTCGGACCCGAGCGGCCCGGGCAGGCCTGGTCGGCCGGGTGTCAGCCGCGCACGGAGAAGTCACCACTGGTCGTGCGGATGAACGGTACCGTGCCCTGGCAGTCCGAGACCGGCTGGCCGAAGACGCCCCAGACCCAGCCCATCCGGTCCCCGCGCCGCCCGTTGTCCTCCACCGAGAGCGCGACCTTCTGGCCGGTCAGCTCCAGGCCCGGGAACCACGGCGCCTCGCTCTTGGTGATCACCCCGGTGGCGATCGCCTCCCGGCCGCCGACGGCCAGGCAGGTGATGTCGCCCTCGAAGTCGGCGACCAGCCGGCCGTCGGTGTGCACGTGACGGACGTGGAAGTGGCCCGCGGTGCCGCGCGGATCGGTGTTGGTGGAAGTGCGGGCGTCCACCGAGATCTGCACCGGGTCGCCCTCGAAGCCCTGGAAGGCCGCGGTGAGGACGGTGTTGCCGGTGCCGCGCACGCTCACCGGTCCGAAGCCGCCCGCGGGGTCGGCCGGTTCCGCGGCGGACGCCTGCGCTGCGGACGCCTGTGCGGCGGGGACCGGTGCGACGGTGGTGGTCGGTGCGGCGACGGCGGCCGGTGCGGCGGTGGCGGCCGTCGCGGTCAGCAGGAGGAGCGAGACGGCGGCGGTGGCGAGGCGGCGGTTCATGGGGGTGGGTTCTCCTTCGGGCTCGGTCGTTCCGGTGCCACTCAGCATGCTTCCGCCCGGCCGCGCGGGCCTCCCGCTGCGGAGGGGACTTGACGGTGGGCCGCTCCTCCCCGGGAAGGAACCGGCCTCCCCCGGGAGAGCTGCCCCCTAGGCTCGGTGGGTGCGCACCGAAGCCCGAACCAGCTCCGCCCAACCCAGCTCTGCCCGACCCCGTTCCGCCCGGATCCGCCGGCCGCTCGCCGCCGTCTCCGCGCTCGCCCTGCTGGCGCCCGTCCTGCTGGCGCAACCGGACGCCCGGGTGGCGGCCGCGCTGCTCGCCCTGACGGCGGCGTTCGCCGCGGTGGTGGCGCTGCTGCCCTGGCCCGCCGGGCGGATCACGCTCGGTGCGGCGGTCGGGGCGGTGGCCGGGGCCTCGCTGCTGGTCGACCTGGTCTACCCGGGGCCGTACCGGCTGCCCGCGTTCTGGCTGCCGTTCGAGTGGCTCGCCCTGCTCGGGCTGCTCTTCCGGGCCGTCCGCGGGCTGTCCGACCGCCGGGTCGGCCCGGTCGGCGGGCTGCTCGGGCTCGCGGCGGTGCTGCTGCCGCTGCGGTTCTCCCTGCGGACGCCGCAGGGCGGTGCGGCCTGGTCGGTGGTCGGGGTGCTGCTCTCGCTGCTGCCGCTGCTCGGTGTCGCGGGGGCGGCCCTCTACCTGCGGGTCCTGGACGCCCGACGGGAGCGGGCGGTCGCCCGGGCCCGGCGCGAACAGCGGCTGGAGGTGGCGCGGGGGCTGCACGACTTCGTCGCCCACGAGATCACCGGCATCGTGCTGGAGGCCCAGGCCGGTCAACTCCCGGACCAGGAGCCGGAGGAGACCGCCGTACTGCTGCGGCGCCTGGAGGAGGCCGGGCTGCGGGCGCTGGACTCGATGGACGAGATGGTCGGCGCCCTGCGCGAGCCGGGCGGTGAGGGCGGCCGGGACGGCCGGTCCGATCCGCCGGACCGGGAGGAGCGGGCCGACGGGGCGACCACGCGCCGGCTGGGCCTGGCCGACCTCCCCGAACTGGTCACCCGCTTCGGCGCCACCGGCCGACCTGGTGGCACCGGCACCGCCGGTGCCCCGCGCGCCACCGCCGAGCTGGCGCCCGAGACCGCCGGCCGGCTCTCCGCCGAGGCCGAGGCGACCGCGTACGCCGTCGTCCTGGAGGCCCTCACCAACATCCGTCGGCACGCGCCGCAGGCCACCGAGGTCACCGTCCGGGTGGCCCCCGGCACGGACGGCGCGGTCGAGCTGACCGTCACCGACGACGGCGGCCCGTCCCGCAGGCCGCTGCTGCGCCGCCGCCCCGGCGCCGGCGGCACCGGCCT
>NZ_LFVW01000894.1:0-3499 GCF_001182915.1 Kitasatospora sp. MY 5-36 | reverse complement strand
CGGGACGGGCTGCGCGGCGCGGGCGGCGGCGACGTCCACCGCGCGCTCGGGCAGGTCGCCGGCCGCGTCCAGCCCCGCCAGGTCGGCGGCGATCCGCTCGGCGAAGACCAGGCCCTCCAGCAGCGAGTTGGACGCCAGCCGGTTGGCGCCGTGCACCCCGGTGCAGGCGACCTCGCCGCAGGCGTACAGGCCGGGGACGCTGGTGCGGCCGTGCCGGTCGGTGCGGACGCCGCCGGAGGCGAAGTGCGCGGCCGGGGCGATCGGGATCGGCTCGGTGACCGGGTCGATGCCGTTGGCGCGGCAGAAGGCGAGGATGGTCGGGAAGCGGTGCTCCCACATCTCGGCGCCGAAGTGCCGCCCGTCCAGGAACATGTGCTCGGCGCCCTGCTCCTGCATGCGCCGGGTGATCGCCTTGGCGACGATGTCGCGCGGGGCCAGCTCGGCCAGCTCGTGCTGGCCGACCATGAAGCGGACGCCGTCCGCGTCCACCAGGTGGGCGCCCTCGCCGCGGACCGCCTCGGAGACCAGCGGCTGCTGGCCCTCGGCCTCCGGACCGAGCCAGAGCACGGTGGGGTGGAACTGGACGAACTCCAGGTCGGTGACGGCGGCGCCGGCCCGCAGGGCCAGGGCCACGCCGTCGCCGGTGGAGACCGCCGGGTTGGTGGTGGCGGAGAAGACCTGGCCCATGCCGCCGGTGGCGAGCACCACCGCGCGGGCCCGGACGGCGCCGACGCCGTCGCGCTGGCCCTCGCCCATCACGTGCAGGGTGAGCCCGGCGGCGTGGCCCGCCGCGTCGGTCAGCAGGTCGAGGACGAGCGCGTGCTCGATCAGCTCGATGCCCGGGTCGGTGCGGACGGCGGCGACCAGGGCGCGCGATATCTCGGCGCCGGTCGCGTCCCCGCCCGCGTGGACGATCCGGCGGCGGTGGTGGCCGCCCTCGCGGGTCAGCAGGACCTCGCCGTCCTCGCCCCGGTCGAACAGGGCGCCGGTGGCGATCAGCCGGCGGACGGCGTCCGGGCCCTCGGTGACCAGGGTGCGGACGGCCTCCTCGTCACAGACGCCGGCGCCGGCCACCAGGGTGTCGTCCAGGTGCTGTTCGGGGGTGTCCCCCTCGCCCAGGGCGGCGGCGACGCCGCCCTGGGCCCAGCGGGTGGAGCCTTCGTCCAGCACGGCCTTGGTGACCACCATGGCCCGCAGGCCGGCCTTGCGGACGTTGAGCGCGACGGTGAGGCCGGCGACCCCGGAGCCGACCACGACCACGTCGGTGGCGGCGGTCCAGCCGGGGGCCGGTGCGGTGAGGCGGTGCGTGGACATGGGTGGCTGGCTCCTTCAGCGCGAGACGGCGTCGGCCGCGCCGTTGCCGTCACCGTACGCCCTGTCACCCCGGAGCAGTCCGCTGCCCTCCGGGGCCTCCGCCGGGTCCCCGCCCAGGCCGGTGATCCGGTTCCGCCCGTCCACGAAGACGATCTTCGGCTCGTAGCCCTTGGCCTCGGCCGTGTCCATCTGCCCGTAGGCGATGAGTATGACGAGGTCGCCCGGGTGGACGAGGCGGGCGGCGGCGCCGTTGATGCCGATCACGCCGGAGCCGCGCGGGCCGGCGATGGTGTACGTCTCCAGCCGGGCGCCGTTGTCGATGTCGACGATGTGGACCAGCTCGCCGGGGAGCAGGTCGGCGGCGTCGAGCAGGTCCTCGTCCACCGTGACGGATCCCACGTAGTGCAGGTCGGCCTGGGTCACGGTGGCCCGGTGGATCTTGGACTTGAGCATGGTGCGGAGCATTGCGGGTCACGCCTCCTGTGAGTGCATGCCTGAAGGGGGTTCTTACTGCGGTACTACCGAACGATGATGCGGACGTTGTCGATCAGGCGGGTCGGGCCCACCTTCGCGGCGACGGCCAGCACCGCCTCGCCCTGGAAGTCGTCCGCCGCCTCGGAGAAGTCGTGCGGGTCGATCAGGGCGAGGTAGTCCAGGGTGACGCCCTCGGCGCCGTCCAGGGCGGCCGAGGCGGCCTCGCGGACGGCCTTCGGGCCCTGCGCGGCGGCGTCCCGGCCGGCGAACAGGGCCTTGGACAGGGCGAGCGCGTGCTCGCGGTCCTCCGCCGAGAGGTAGCGGTTGCGCGAGGACAGCGCCAGGCCGTCCTCCTCGCGGACGGTCGGCACGCCGACGATCTCGACGTCGAAGTCAAGGTCGGCGACCATCCGCTGGATGATCGCCAGCTGCTGGGCGTCCTTCTCGCCGAAGAAGGCGAAGTCCGGGTCGGTGATGTGCAGCAGCTTGGCGACCACGGTCAGCACGCCGTCGAAGTGGCCGGGCCGGGTGGCGCCCTCGAAGCGCTCGCCCATCGGGCCGGCCGCCATCCGCACCTGCGGCTCGCCGTTCGGGTAGACCTCCTCGGCGGACGGCGCGAAGACCACGTCGGCGCCGTGCTCCTCGGCCAGCCGCACGTCGTCGTCGAGGGTGCGCGGGTAGCGCTCCAGGTCCTCGCCCGGGCCGAACTGGAGCGGGTTGACGAAGACCGTCACCGCGACCCGGCCCTCGCGGCCGACCTGCTTGCGGGCGGCCCGGATCAGCGCGGCGTGGCCCTCGTGCAGCGCGCCCATGGTCATCACGACGGCGTTGTCGACCGGCTGCTCGTCCGGCCAGAACGCGGCCTCGAAGTCGTCCACGGTGCGGGTGACGACGGCCCGGTGGACCTTCGGCGTCCGCTGGGGCTTGTTCGGCTGCTTACCGCGTGCCATCAGTGCTCTCCTCGTTCAGTACGTCCAGCAGTGCCGCCGCCGACGTTTCGTCGATGGTTCCGTTGGCGAGCGCCCGCTGCGCGGTGGCGCGGGCCATCGCCCGGTAGGCCGCCGGGATGTCCGGGGACACCGTACTGAGCTGCGCCAGGTGGCGCCGCACGGTGCCCGCGTCGCCCCGGGCGACCGGGCCGGTGAGGGCCGCGTCACCGGAGCGCAGGCTGTTGTCCAGGGCGGCGCCCAGCAGCGGGCCGAGCAGCCGGCCGGGCTCGGCGACGCCGGCCGAGCGCAGCAGCTCCATCGCCTGCGCGACCAGGGTGACCAGGTGGTTCGAGCCGTGCGCGAGGGCGGTGTGGTAGAGCGGGCGGACCTCCTCGGGCACCCACTCCGGCTCGCCGCCCATCTCCACCACCAGCGCCTCGGCGACCGGCCGCAGCTCCTCGGGGGCGGTCACGCCGAACGGGCAGCCGGCCAGCCGGGCCAGGTCCACCGAGGTGCCGGTGAAGGTCATCGCCGGGTGCAGGGCCAGCGGCAGCGCCCCGGCCCGGGTGGCGGGCTCCAGGACGGCGACGCCGTGGGCGCCGGAGGTGTGCACGACCAGCTGGCCGGGGCGGACCGCGCCGGTGGCGGCCAGCCCGGCCACCAGGTCGGCCAGCGCGTCGTCCGGGACGGTCAGCAGCACCAGGTCGGCGGCGGCCAGCACCTGCGGCGGGGTGACGATCCGCACGCCGGGCAGCAGCGCCTCGGCGCGGCGGCGGGAGACG
>NZ_LFVW01000088.1:0-28885 GCF_001182915.1 Kitasatospora sp. MY 5-36 | reverse complement strand
AGGTCCCGACGCCCGCCGCCGCACCCGCTGCCGTCGCTCCCGCCGCCGTCGCCGAGGCACCCGCCACCGAGAGCCCGGCCCCGGCCGCCCCGCAGGTGCACGGCCCCCGGGTGACGGTCTCCCGCGAGTCCGGCATGGCCGCCGGCGGCCTGACCGACCAGCAGCGCGCCCACGTGGACGAGCTGGTCGCCCGCTTCACCGCCCGCACCACCGCCTCCAAGGCGATCACCCGCCGCCACCGCCGCACCCTGGCGGACAGCCGCGCCGTGGTCGGCTTCCGCTCCGGCACCAAGGAGATGCTCTACCCGCTGGCCGCCCGCCGGGCCCGGGGCTCCCGGCTGGAGGACGTCGACGGCAACCCGTACGTCGACATCACCATGGGCTTCGGCGTCCTGCTCTTCGGCCACGACCCGGAGTTCGTCTCCGAGGCCGTCCGCGAGCACCTGTCCTCGGGCCTGCGGCTGGGCCCGCGCGGCCCGGAGACCGGCGAGGCCGCCGAGCTGCTGGCCGAGCTGACGGGCACCGAGCGGGTCGCCTTCGCCAACTCCGGCACCGAGGCGAACGCCGGGGCGATCCGGCTGGCCCGCGCGCACACCGGCCGGGACAAGATCGTCATGTTCGAGGGCTCCTACCACGGCCACTCCGACCAGACCCTGGGCCGGACGCTGGGCCGCGGCGCCGACCGGGAGACCGTCCCGGTGTCCATCGGCATCCCGGGCAGCGCGGTCGCCGACCTGCTGGTGCTGCGGTACGGCGACCCGGAGAGCCTCAAGGTCATCGAGGAACACGGCGACCGGATCGCCGCCGTCCTGGTCGAGCCGGTGCAGAGCCGCCACCCCGGCCGCCAGCCCGTCGACTTCGTCCGCTCGCTGCGCGAACTGACCACCCGGCTCGGCATCGTGCTGGTCTTCGACCAGATGCTCACCGGCTTCCGCCCGCACCTGCGCGGCGCCGAGGGCTTCTGGGGCGTCACCCCGGACATGTCCACCTACGGCAAGGTGCTGGGCGGCGGCTACCCGATCGGCGCGATCGCCGGACGGGCCGACATCATGGACGGGATCGACGGCGGCCACTGGGACTACGGGGACGACAGCTACCCTCCCAAGGACACCACCTTCTTCGGCGGCACCTACATCCAGCACCCGCTGGCGATGACCGCCGCGGGCGCGGTGCTGCGCCACCTCAAGGCGGCCGGCCCCGGCCTCCAGGAGCGGCTGAACGCCCGCACCGACGAGCTGGCCACCACCCTGAACACCTTCTTCGAGGAGGAGGAGTTCCCGCTGCGGCTGGCCCACTTCGGCTCGCTCTTCCGGTTCGAGCCCCGGGCCGACATGGAGCTGCTCTTCCCGCACCTGCTGACCCGCGGGGTCTACGTGTGGGAGTGGCGCAACTTCTTCCTCTCCACCGCCCACACCGACGGCGACCTGGAGTTCGTGGCCGACGCGGTCCGCGAGTCGCTGCGCGACCTGCGGCGCGGCGGCTTCTTCCCGGCCTCGCCCGGCGTCCGCCTGCCGGCCCCGCGGCCGGCCGCCGAACTCCCGGCGCCCACCGCGACCGTGCCCGCCGAGACCGTGGGCGGCGCCCCCACCCCGGCCCTCCCGTACGAGCCGGTCAGCGACCCGCAGCGGCCGGTGGACTTCAGCCTCTACTTCTTCGGCGACTACCCGCTGGACTCCCCGGACGACGAGAAGTACCGCATCGTCCTGGAGAGCGCCCGCTTCGCCGACCGGCACGACTTCCACTCCGTCTGGCTGCCGGAGCGCCACTTCCACTCCTTCGGCGGCATCTTCCCCAACCCGTCGGTGCTGGCCGCCGCCCTGGCCCGGGAGACCAGCCGGATCCGGCTGAACGCGGGCTGCGCCGTGCTGCCGCTGCACCACCCGGTGCGGGTGGCCGAGGAGTGGTCGGTGGTCGACAACCTGTCCGGCGGCCGGGTCGGCCTGGGCTGCGCGAGCGGCTGGCACCCCAACGACTTCCTGTTCTTCCCCGAGCGCTACGGCAGCCACAAGGAGCTGATGCACCGGCAGATCGACACCGTCCGGGCGCTGTGGCGCGGCGAGCCGTACCAGGGCCGCAACGGCAACGGTGAGCCGATCGAGGTGACCCTCCACCCGCGCCCGCTGCAGGACCTGCCGCCGATGTTCACCGCGATCGTCGGCAACCCGGACAGCTTCCGCGAGGCGGCCCGGCACGACCTCGGCGTCATCACCAACCTGATGACCCAGGACGTCGCCCAGCTGGCCGAGAACATCGCGGTCTACCGGCGCACCCGCGCCGAGCACGGCCTCGACCCCGAGGCCGGCCGGGTGGTCGTGCTGGTGCACACCTACCTGGGCACCGACCTGGCCACCGCGCGTGAGCAGGCCTACCGGCCGTTCTGCCACTACCTGCGCTCCTCGCTCTCGCTGTTCGGGCAGATGGCCAACAGCCTGGGCCTGACCCTGGACTTCGCGAACGCCCGCGAGGAGGACCTGGAGTACGTGCTGGAGCGCGCGTACGAGCGGTACTGCGCCTCCCGCGCGCTGATCGGCACGCCGGAGAGCGTCCAGGGGGTGCTGTCCGAGCTGCGGGCGGCCGGCGCCGACGAGATCGCCGCCTTCGTGGACTTCGGGCTCTCCCCCGAGCTGGTGGCGACCGGGCTGCCGCAGCTCGACGTCCTGCGCCGGGACACCCTGCGCGGCGCCCAACTGTCGTACGCCCAGCAGCGGATGTGGTTCCTGCACCGGATGCTGCCCGACGGCGGCCAGTACAACGAGGTCAAGGCGATCGCCCTGGACGGCCCGCTCGACCCCCAGGCGCTGGACACCGCGCTGCGCCGGCTGGTCGAACGCCACGTGGCGCTGCGCACCGTCTTCCGGGAGCAGGACGGCGAACCGTTCCAGCAGGTGCTGGCGCCGCCCGCCGGCCCGGTCCTTCAGCGGATCACGGCCGACCCGGCCGCCGAGGACGCCGTCGCCGACCTGGTCGCCGCCGAGGGCGCGCACCGCTTCGACCTGGCCGAGGGCCCGCTGTTCCGGGCCCTGCTGCTGGAGCAGGCGGCCGAGCGGCACGTGCTGGTCCTGTCGATGCACCACATCGTGATCGACACCCTGTCCACCGTGGTGATCACCCGCGAGCTGGGCGAGCTGTACCTGGCCGCCCAGGAGGGCCGGGCCGCCCACCTGCCGGTGCTGACCACCGGCCCGGCGGCCGAGGCCGCCCGGGAGCGGGCCCGGGTCGCCGAGGGCGAGTACGACGAGAGCCTGGCCCACTGGCGCAAGGTGTTCGGCGGCGGCGACCTGCCGGTGCTGGCCCTGCCCACCGACCGGCCGCGCCCCGCGGTGCCGGACGGTCGCGGCCGCTCCTTCGTCCACCACCTGCCCGCCGAACTCTCAGACGGCCTGCGGGAGTTGGCCCGGTCCAAGCGCTCGACCCTGTTCATGGTGCTGCTGACCGGCTTCGCCGGCGTCCTGCAGCGCTACGCCGGCCAGGACGAGATCGTGCTGGGCACCCCGGTGGCCAACCGGGCCGAGGGCACCGAGGACCTGGTCGGGTTCTTCGTCAACACGCTGGCGCTGCGCCTGGACCTGTCCGGCGAGCCGGCCTTCGCCGAGGCGCTGGGCCGGGTCCGGTCCACCGCGCTGGACGCCTACGAACACCAGCAGCTGCCCTTCGAGGTGCTGGTGCAGGAGCTGAACCCGCAGCGCGACACCAGCCGCAACCCGCTGTTCCAGGTCATGGTCGAGTTCGAGAACCACATGGTCTTCGAGCTGGACCTGCCCGGGGTGACGGCCCGTCCGCTGGACCACGTCGCCGACCGCGCCGCCTTCGACCTGACGCTCTTCCTGACCAGCCTGCCCGACGGCATCCGCTGCCACGTGGAGTACGCCGACACCCTGTTCGACCGGGCCACCGTCGACCGGCTGCTCGGCGCCTTCGAGCGGCTGCTCACGGCCGCGGTCGCCGACCCGGAGCGCCCGCTCGCCGAACTGGCCGTGGCGCCCGCCGACACCGCCCTGGAGTGCGGGCCGGCCGCCGTCCAGGACCCCGAGCACCCGCTGGCCACCATCGCCGCGACCGCGGCCGAGCGGCCCGAACAGACCGCGGTGGTCGCCGCCGACGGCAGCGAGACGGACTACCGGACGCTGCTGGCCCGCTCCGAGGACCTGGCCGGCCGGCTGCTCGCGGCCGGCGTCCGCGAGGGCAGCCGGGTGGGCGTGCTGCTCCCCCGCTCGGTGGACCTGGTGGCCGGGCTGCTCGCCATCCTGCGCCTTGGCGCCGTCCACGTCCCGGTCGACGTCCTCCAGGGCCCCGAGCGCTGCCGGCTGATCGTCCAGGACAGCGCGCCGGTCGTCCTGCTCACCACCACGGACGACGCCCCGAAGGAGCTCGGCCTGACCGTGCCGACGGTGCTCACCGGCACCGCCCCGGCCGACGCCGACCCCGCCGCGCTGCCCCCGCTGCCCGCCCCCTCGGCGCAGGCGCCCGCGTACCTGCTGTACACCTCCGGGTCCACCGGCCGCCCCAAGGGCGTGCTGATGCACTCGCTGGCCCTGGCCCACTTCGTGGCCTGGAACGTCGCCGACCACCCCGCGGCCCGCACCCTCCAGTACGCCTCCTGCGGGTTCGACGTCAGCGTCCAGGAGATCCTCACCACGCTGGCCGGCGGCGGCACCCTGCTGCTGATCGAGGAGGAGACCCGCTACGACGTGACGGCGCTGGCCGCCGTCGTCCGGGCCACCCGGGCCGAACGGGTCCACCTGCCGTACACCCCGCTGGCCGCACTGGCCGACGCGCTCGGCGAGGAGCCGGTGCCGCACCTGCGGGAGCTGATCTCGGGCGGCGAGCAGGTGCTGCTCACCCCCGGGCTGCGGGCCTTCCTGGGCCGCAACCCCGGCTGCCGGCTGGTCAACCACTACGGCCCCACCGAGACCCACGCGCTGACGGCCGGTGAGATCGAACCGGACGGCCCGGAGTACGCGTCGATCGGCCGCCCGACCCCGGGCAGCCGGATCGTGCTGCTCGACGCCTCCGGACGCCGGGTGCCGCCCGGCGCGGTCGGCGAGATCCACGCCCTCGGCGTCCAGGTCGGCATCGGCTACATCGGCCGCGACGAGGAGAGCGCCGCCGTCTTCACCGACACCCCCGACGGCCGGAGCTACCGCACCGGCGACCTCGGCCGCTGGCGCCCGGACGGCCACCTGGAGTACCTCGGCCGGGCCGACCGCCAGGTCAAGGTGCGCGGCTACCGGGTCGAGCCGGGCGAGATCGAGACCGTGCTGCTGGGCCTGCCCGGCGTGCACGCCGCCGCCGTGACGGCACGCCGTACCCCGGCGGGCACCGTGCTCGCCGGGTACGTCGGATGCGCGGCCGCCGACCTGCCCGGGATCGCCGACCGCCTGGCCGACCTGCTGCCCGACTACATGGTCCCGAGCCTCTGGGCCACCGTCGACACCCTGCCGTTCACCCCGCACGGCAAGCTGGACACCGCCGCCCTGCCCGAGCCGCGCCCGCTCGGCGCGGACGAGCCGCAGGCCGCCCCGGCCACCGGGCTGGAGCGCACCCTGCAACAGCTCTGGGAGGAGGAGCTCGGCCGCCCCGCCGGGGTGGAGACCTCCTTCTTCGACCTCGGCGGGCACTCCCTGGCCGCCACCCGGCTGCTGAACCGGGTCCGCGAGGAGACCGGCGTGCGGATCGGCGTGCTGGACTTCTTCCGCCGCCCGACCATCCGCGCGATGGCCGCCCACCAGCCCGCCGCCGAGCAGGCCCCGGCCCCGGCCTTCGAGGAGGGCACCCTGTGAGCACGACGGAGGAGACGGAAGAAGGGTGGGCGCGGCTCCTCAAGCTGCTCGACGAGCGCGAGATCGTGCTGCGCACCACCGGTGAGAAGCTCGGCTACCTGGCCCCCGCGGGGGCGATGGACGAGGAGGTCACCGGCCTCGTCCGGGCCCACCGCGACCGGCTGCTGACCACCTTGACCGGCGACGGGGCGGCGCTGTCCGCCGCCCCCGCCGGGGTGACCCAGTGGCGGCTGCGCAAGGCCCACCGCGCGGCGGCCGATCCGGCGGTGTGGAACATCACCCACCGGATCACCCTGCGCGGGCCGCTGGAGCCCGAGCGGCTGGCCGCCGCGCTGACGGCGGTGACCGAGCGGCACGAGAGCCTGCGGACCCGGTTCCTGGAGACCGAGCTCGGGGGGCTCCAGCAGGTGCTGCCGAACACCCCGCTGGACGTCCCGGTCGACGACCTGCGCGGGCTCGCACCCGCCGAACGGGACGCGGCCCTCGCCGCGGCCCTGGAGGCCGAGGTCGCCCGCCCCTTCGACCTGACCGCGCCCCCGCTGCTGCGCGCCCGGCTGCTGCGCCCGGCGGCGGAGGAGTGGGTGCTGCTGCTGACCATCCACCACATCGCGGTGGACGGCTGGTCGCTGGCCACCGTGCTGGCCGACCTGAGCGCGCTCTACCGTACGGGCGGGCCGCTGCCCGGGGAGGCCGGCCGGATGACCGACCACGCCTGCTGGGAGCGGACGGTGGTCAACCGGGCCTCCATGGCGGCGGCCGCCGACCACTGGGCCGAGGTCCTCGGCGGCGCCTCGCTCGCGGCGGACCTGCCCACCGACCGGCCGCGTCCCGAACAGCGCTCCGGGCTCGGCGAGACGGCCGAGTTCCGGGTCCCGGCGGCGGTGGCCGAGGCGGTCGGGCGCTACGCCGCCGCCCGGTCCACCACCGCCTCGGCCGTCGTCGTCGCCGCGTTCGCCCGGCTGCTCGGCTCGCTCAGCGGCGCGTCGGAGACGCTGATCCTGCTCTCCAACGCCAACCGCAGGCGGCCGGCCGACGAACGGGTGGTCGGCCTGCTCACCAGCAGCATGCCGATCCTGGTGCCCACCCGGAGCGAGAGCGGCTTCGGGGCCCTGGTGGACCACGCCGCCGAGGCGATCGCCTCCGCCCTCGACCACTCCCTGATGCCGTTCGGCCTGCTGGTCGAACCGCTGCGGGAGCGCGGTGTCCCCATGCCCGTCGGCTACCCGCAGGTCGTGCTCGCCGTCCAGAGCACCCCGCCGATCGGCCTCGACCTCCCCGGCCTGACCGCCGAGATCGAGGACATCCCCGGCCACTCCGCCCGCGCCGACTGCGCGTTCTCGCTCACCCCGGACACCGACGGCTACCTCGGGCAGGTCGAGTACGACGCCGACCTGTTCGACCCGGGCACCGTCCAGGGCTGGCTGGACATCCTGGTCGAGGACCTGGCCCGGCAGTTGGAGGTCCCGCTCGGGTGACCGGACGGGCCCGGAGGCCCCGGTGGGCGGCGTACCGCCCACCGGGGCCTCCGGGCATTCGGGGACGCCAGTCAGCACCCCGGGTTCAGCGGCCAGTACGGTCCGTCGGGCCGGTCGAGCCACACCCGCTGCCCGCTGCTGGTGATGCTGAACCCGTAACGCTCGCGGGCCGGGCGGCCGTTCGCGGCGTACAGGCGGTGGGCTGCTTCGAGCTCGGACCACAGGAGGCGCGGCCCGGTCTCGGCCACGGAGCCGTCGGGCCGCAGCTCTGCGATCGATCCCGCGCCGTCCCACAGGCAGGCGCCGACCGGCCGACCGTCGTTCAGGTCGTAGTTCCATCCGAGCGGGCCGAGGGCGATGCTCACCAGGAACCGGAAGTGCTCGTCCACGACGACGTCGGGGCCGAGTTCCGACGGGCGTGCGCCGACAGTGGGCAGGGCCGGGCGGCGGATGACGCCGCGGCCCCCGACCGTGCGCAACGGAATGAAGTAGGCGCCGGTCGGCAGGAACCGGCCGCCGGCCTCGGTGGTACCCGTCTTCTTCGCGCGGACGACGCCCGCGCCGAGCGGAGCGACGATCACACCGCACCCCGCGAGCGCCTGCAGCCACGTCGTCGGAATGTGGTCGAGCCCGCAGGTGGCGATGATCGCGCCGAACGGGCCACCCGCACCGGTGAGGGTGGCCCCGTCGGCGGTGACCACGGTCGGCCGATAGGGCGTCGAGTCGAGCCGGCGCCGGGCCTCGGCCGTCACGTCCGGGTCGACGTCGACGGTCACGACCCGATCGGAGCCGTAGCGGTGGGCGAGCAGTGCGGCGTTGTAACCGGTGCCGGTACCGATCTCCTTCACCGGGCCGTCGACATCGTCGCCGAGCGCCTGCAGCATCGCGGCCATCAGCGACGGTTGTGTGGACGACGACGCGGCGTTCCCGCCGATCAGGTGGGTGACGAGGGGCCGGTTCGCGTAGACGGCCCGCAGCCACCCGGCGGCGTGGTCGGGGTCGTCGCCGGCAATCCGCTGCTGCCGGCCGTCGGGGCCCTGCCGGTAGAAGTACGGCACGAACAAGTGGCGGGGGACGTCGCGGAACGCGCGCTGCCACGCGGGGTCGGCCAGGGAGCCGTCGGCGGTGAGCGCGTCGACCAGTGCGGCACGCAGGGCGTCGGCAGTCGGCTCGGCGGTGGTGGTCACAAGGTGCCCTTCTGGAGCAGGTCGGCCAAGGCGGTGGTGATGGCATCGCGGGTGCAGTCGATCCACGCCCACTGCCCACCCGGATTCACGTCGACCAGCCAGTGCGTTCCGACCTGGTCCACGATCAGGTCGACGGCGGCATAGACGAGTCCGAGGCGCCACAGCATGTCCAGGATGCCCGTCCGGATGGGCGCGGGGAGGCAGATCGGGGAGTATGCGAGGCGCTTGGAGTCGGTGCGCCAGTCGAGCCGCCCGGGGCCGTCCGGGGCGTCGATCCTGACGGGGAACAGTCGGCCGGCCACGCAGGTCACGCGGACTTCGTAGGCCTTGTCGGTGATCTCCTGCTGGTACAGGTGCGCGGTGAGGGCCACCCGCGGGTCGTCCCACCGGTCGGCGGGAACGCGGGTGGTGTAGATCTGCCCGCGCTGCCCGTTCTCGGTGTGGACGATCCCGCCGAGCACCTTCGTGACGATCCTGCCCCGGCACCGGTCCGCGAAGTCCCGCACCGCGGCGGGGTCGTTGGTCACCAAGGTCGCCGGGACCTGCAGGCCGGACTCCGCGGCGGCGGTGAGCTGTGCGGGCTTCGTACAGTCGGCGTTGCGCTCGGGACGGTTGACCCACAACACCTGCGGCAGGGAGCCGAGGACGCCGGCGAACCCGCGCTTCGCCTGCCCTGCGGCGAACCGCTGTTCCGGGCCGGACATGCTGTCGGGAAATCGGAACGTGGTGGGCTTGCGCCACCACACGGAGGTGAGCTCGGACAGGTCGATCCCTCGCAGGGGCCCGACGACGGTGCCGCCCCACGCACCGTCGGGCCCCAGCTCGGCACGCATGGTGATGCGCTGCGGGAAGTCCGCCACATCGGTGCGCCAGAACGGAACGCCTCGGGCGTTGAGCTCACGCAGGACGTAGTCGGCGGTGGGGTCGAGATCCTGGGTGATGACGAGCACGCGGGGCGGGACGCCCCGCGTACTCCCAGTGCCGTGGGTCATCAGTCGTCGTTCTGGTCGAAGTCGACGCTGATCACGGTCTGGCCGTCGCTCTCGGTCTGGCACCCCGACCCTTCCATGGTCGGCATGTCCAGGGCCACGCGGCCGTCGATCAGGGACAGCTGCGTGTGCGGGTCGACGGTGACGGGGGGCAGCGGCATGACGGTCACGGGGTTGGTGACGGCGTCGAGCCCGAACGGTCGGGTGGCGAGCGGGCCGGACGGCTCGGTGTCGATGCCCATGCTCAGGGTGGGCAGTCGGTCGGTCAGGACGGACATGGTGGCGCTCCCTCGTTCTCGTTCGGACCGGTCCTCCCAGGGGGCGAGGATCGGTGGTGGTGCCGACGGCCGCACACGGGACGCCAGTCCGTGGACCGGGCTCCCCTCCCTGCGGACAACACCCGCACCACTCTGAGTGACGCAACGAAATCGTACGGTGACGACTCCTGGGTGAGGGGGACACCCTGTCCCCCTCACCCACCGTGTACCGGCGTTCACCCGCAGCGGAGCCTGGTGCCCCAACTGCCCGCCGCCCTACCGTGGAACGGCTGTCGCCACCGGCTGTTCGTCCGGTTGAGGCACTTTCCCGGTGGCGGCGCCCAGCCGAGGAGATGCACATGTCCGATCTGCCCGAGGAACTCACCCCCGGTGAGCGCATCCGCATCATGCGCGAGCGTCGCGGGATGACGCGCCCCGTGCTCGCCGGCCTGGTCGGCCGCAGCACTGATTGGCTCAAGAAGATCGAGAGCGGAGAACGCGCGATCAGCAGTCACGCGATACTGCTCAAACTTGCGTTCGCACTCGACGTGACCGATCTGTCAGTGCTGACCGGACCGGCCGGAGCCGCGCAGCCGGTCAGCACCGGCCGACTGTTCCACCCCGCGTCGACAGCCATCTGGTCGACCCTCCTCGAACGCGGAACCCGGCCGCCGGCACCGGTCCCGGCGGGGATGACCTCCGCGACCTACGCCGCCGATGTCGACGCCGGGTGGCGCCTGTGGCACCAGGCGGCGAACAACCGGACCGCCGTCGGGAACATCGCCCCGGACCTGATCCGGCACGGGGAGTCGCTGGCCCGCTCGGCCGGCGGCGACGACCGCCGCACCGCACTGGTGGGGCTCGCCTCGGCGTACCGGCTCGCGCAGCAGGTGATTGCGTACATCGGCCCGGCAGAGGCCGTGTGGATGCTCGGCGATCGTGCCATGGCAGCCGCCGCCGACGCCGACGACCCGGCCGCCATGGGCGCCGCCGCATGGAACCTCGCGAACACCATGCGCGCCGTCGGTGAGCACGAAGGCGCCATGCTGATGGTGACCACGGCAGCCGACCGGCTGCGCCCGCACCTCGCCGACGGACCGCAGCACTGGCGGGGCCTGTACGGGGCGCTGCACCTGCACGCGGCGATCACCGAGGCGCGGGACGGCCGGGACGGGATGGCGTGGAACCATTGGGACACGGCCGACAAGGTCGCGAAGTCACTGCCGGCCGGGTACACCGAGCTGTCGACGGTGTTCGGGCGGGCGAACGTCGACCTTCACGCGGTCAGCATCTCCACCGAGCTGCGGAGCTCAGGCAAGGCACTGTCGCTGGCGGACGAGATCGACCCTGACTCGATCCCGTCGACGGAGCGCCGAACCAGGCTGTGGGTGGATGCGGCCCGGTCGCACATGCATCGGGGCGACCGGACCGCCGCGCTGCACGTGATGGGGATCGCGCTGCGGATCAGCCCGGAGACGGTCCGGTTCACACCCCAGGCTCGTTCGGTCGCGGCCGAGTTGTGGCGGAAGTCGCCGCGCGCGATGCGAGCGGAGACCTTGGAGCTCGCCGAGGCGGTGGGGATCACGACCGGCGTGTGACCCGAGGCGCAGCCCCAACCCCGGAAGGTGACAACCGACCCCATCGCGCAGGGAGATCAGATAGCCAACTGGAAGAGATCTGGAACTTCCGGTTCGACGAGCAGACTTGAGCAAGGAGATCCAGTCGCGATGATCGAGGCGAACACGCGACGAGGCCACAGGCGTCGGACCGGCGGCGAGCCGGTCGCGCGCACCGGGGCGCCGGATGAGGCCGTCGCCCTCCCAGAGGGCCTCGGCCCGACGATCTGAGGCGACGGACGCGGAGGACCGCTATCAGCACAACGGGCTTCCGCTGCACGGGAAGTCGGACCGGCCGACTTCCCATGCAGCGGGTGGGCTCCGTGGGCCACGCCGGCGTCAGGAGCGCCGGCGGCCGTTCCGGCGGGCGAGACGGAACACGGCGATACCGACGCCCACGCAGAGCAGGGCGCTCATCAGCAGGGCCGGTGTGCTGCTCCCGGTCTCGGGGAGCTGGCCCCCACCGTGGCCGGGCGCCGGACCGGGCGAGTGGTGGTGGCTCGGGCCGCCCGTGGGCGACGGGCCGTGGGACGCCGTGTGGCTCGGGCCGGTCGTCGGGGACGCCGAGTGGGTGGGAGAAGCCGTCGGGGACGGCGAGTGGGTGGGAGAGGCGGTCGGGGACGGCGAGGAGGACGGGGACGGCGAGGGGGAGGGTGAGGAGGACGGGGACGGGGACGGCGAGGGGGAGGCGCAGGCGACCTCCTCGATCACGACCTCCCCGTTGCCGCTGCGCGCTCCGGTGGTGAAGGTCGCGGCGGCCGGGCCGAGGCTGGAGCCGCCGCCTCCCCCACCGCCGTCGAGCGTGGTCGCCGTGGAGGAGCCGCCGGCGCCGCCCCCGTGGGCCCCGCCACCGCCTCCGCCGCCGGCGCCCATGTGGGGGTCGCCGATGTTGACGGCCGCGTCGCCGCCCTTGGTGCCGGTGGCGCTGCCGCCCGCGAAGCCGTCGTGGTCGAACTCGGTGGTGGCGGTTCCACCCGCGCCACCCGCTCCCCCGTTTCCGCCGGACTTGCCGCCCTTGCCCGCCGCGCTCTGCCCGGTGTCGGCCCCGTCGGTTCCGGCCTGCCCGCCGGCGCCGCCGGACGCGGTTCCGTCGTTGGTGAAACTGCCGGCACCTCCGCCGCCGCCACCCGCGATGATCAGCGCGCTGCCACCCGTCGTCACGGTGGTGGCGCCTCCGCCGCCGGCACCGATGGCGCCGTTGCCGGGCCGGTGCTCCGTGTTGAAGGAGCCGCCCTGGCCGCCGCCGCCGTACCCGCCGTAGGCCAGGCTGCCGGGGACGGAGAGGTCTCCTCCGCTGCCCGCCTGCCCCACGTCGACGGTCAGCACCTGACCGCTCGTGACCTGGACCGTGGCTCGGACCTGACCGCCCTTCCCGCCGGGCGACCCGTAGACGGCGTTCCCTCCCGCACCGCCGGAGGCCCGCACCACCAGCTCGCAGATCCCTTCGGGGACCACGTACTGCTCGGGCGCGCCCTTGTAGTCGAACGTGTGGATTCCGGGGGCCGCAGACGCCTGGTGCGGGGCGCAGACGAGAAGGGCCGCCAGGGCGGCCGAGGCGGCGATTCCACCGGTTCCGTAGTGGATGTTTCTCATACAAACCTTGTAATCGAGCCGCGTTCCTCCCGAGGGGCAACACACGGCGCCGTCCGGGTGAACCATGCGGGGCGCGAGCACGCCACCGTCGAGTGGGAATCATCAACCCGCCCCGATAGCACGGGGGTTGGCGGCCCCCGTCGCTCGGGCCACCTGACCGGCCGTCGGCCCGGCGCCGCGACCCCGGAGGGGGTTTCCGGCCCCGGAAAGCCGGTCGGCACCGGAAAACCCGTTGGATGCGACAGTCCCGCCGATGGTAAACATGTGACATGTTACAAGGCACCCTCATCACCCTCCGGGCCCGTCACGACGCCGACCTCCCGGTCCTCCTGGCCGAGTTGTACGACGACGTGGCGACCCGCGCCCGGGCCGACACCCGGCCCTGGCGGCCCATCCCGCCCGGCTCGGCGGACTCCCCGTACGTCGTTCCCGGGCCGTCCGACGAGGCCGCCTGCTTCTCCGTGGTCGAGACGGCCTCCGGGGAGCTGGCCGGCGAGGCCCTGCTGTGGGGCATCGACGCCCACAACCGCAGCGCCCACCTGGGCCTCGCCCTGCTGCCGGGCCACCGGGGGCGCGGCCTCGCCCCGGACGTCCTGCGGGTGCTCTGCCACTACGCCTTCCCGGTGCTCGGCCTGCGCCGTCTCCAGCTGGAGACCCTGGCGGACAACACCCCGATGCTCCGGGCCGCCGCCACGGCCGGCTTCACCGTCGAGGGGCGGCTGCGCCAAGCCGCCTGGGCGTACGGGGAGTTCGTGGACCAGCTGGTGCTCGGGCTACTGGCCGAGGAGTGGCAGGGGTGAGCGACGGCCCGTCCGGGCTGCGGCCCCTCCCCCACGGCTACACCAACCGCACCGCGGGTGACGGCACGGTCGTCGTGAAACGGTACGAGGGGCCGGACGCCGAGGAGCGGCGCCGGCGCGAGCACCGGCTGCTGTCCCTGCTGCACGGGCTGCTGCCGGTTCCCCCGGTGCTCGGCACCAAGCCGGGCGCCATCACGCTCGGCCACCTTCCCGGAGTGCCCGCGCAGGACCTGCTGGACGCCGGGCACGGCGCGCAGGTCCTGGCCGCCTGCGGGCGGGTGCTGCGACGGCTCCAGGCTGTCGACCCCGGCGTGGCCGGCGACGGTCCGGCGCCCCCGGGTTCGGTGCTGGCGCACGGGGACTTCGGGCCCAACAACCTGCTGCTGGACCCGGCGACCTTCGCCGTCACCGGCCTGCTGGACTGGGAGTTCGCCCATCTCGGCGAGCCGGTGGAGGACCTGGCCTGGTGCGAGTGGATCGTCCGCATGCACCACCCGGCCCGGGCGGGCGCCCTGCACCACCTCTTCGACGCGTACGGGCAGCCGGTGCCGCCCTGGCCGCGGCGCCGGGCCGCCATGCTCGCTCGGTGCGCCCGGCTGGAGGAGTTCTGCCGCCGGGGCGACCCGGGCGGGCCGGGGGTACGGCAGTGGCAGGAGCGCGGGCGCCTGACGGCGGGCTGGCCGGAGCAGCCGGGGCCGCCCTCCTGACCCAGGCGGGGCGGGCGCTCCGGGCGCGCGCACAGCGGGTCGTGACGATCTGTGAGACGGATCTGGCGCACGCCTCGACCAGTCCGATACGGTCTGGACCAATCAGCGGGCGATCTTCCTGTGGCATCGTTCCGCCACGCTCCGAACGCCTCCGGGAGTCGTCATCAGCGCCCGACCCGCCTCCGTTCCGCTCACCCTCCCGGCGCTCCTGGACCACCGGGCGGCGCTCCATCCCGATCGCACCGCGCTGCTCGTGCCCGGTGGCGGGAGCCTCACCTACGGCCGGTGGCGCGAGCGGGCGGTGCGGGCCGCGCACGGGCTGGCCGGGGCGGGCGTGCGGCCCGGGGACACGGTGGCGCTGCTGTTCACCAACCGGGAGTGGGACGCGTACGCCGTGGCGTTCCTGGCCGCCCACTACGCGGGTGCGGCCGGGCTGGTGATCCGCGAGGACTTGGCCCCGGCCGATGTGGAGCGGCTGGTCGAGGCGGCCGGGGCGCGCTGGGCGGTCGCCGGGAACGGCCCGCGCACCGCGCTGCCCACCTTCGCGCTCGACGGCCTCGACGGCCTCGGCGGTCTCGACACGCCGGACGAGCCGCCGCACCGGGTCGCCCCCGGGGACCTGGCCCAGGTCATCGGGACCTCGGGCACGACCGGCACCCCGAAGGGCGTCCGGGCCGCGCACGCGAGCCTGACCGCCGGTCTGGTCCTCGACCCCCGCCCCCGCCCGTACGCGCACTCGCGGCACGCGGTGCACGCCTTCCCGATCGGGACCAACGCCGCCCAGGCGGTGCTGGTGAACGCGCTGACCGCGCAGCCCACGACGATCTGCCTGCCGCGCTTCGACGCCGAGGAGTTCGGGCGGGTGGTCGAGGAGTCCGGCGCGGGCACGGTCTTCCTGGTGCCGTCGATGGCGGTGGAACTGCTGAACTCCGGGGTCGCCGACCGCCGGGACCTCGGCAGCGTCCGGCTGGTCGGGTCCACCGCCGCCGCGCTGCCGCCCGCCGTCGCCGCCGGGCTGTCCGCCGCCCTGCCGAAGGCGACGGTCGTCAACACCTACACCTCGGCCGAGGCCGCCCCCGCGCAGATCTCCGCGGTGGTGGACCCGGGCCGTCCGGGTTCGCTGGGCCGCCCGACCGACCCGGCCGACCTGCGGATCCTGGACGAGGCCGGGGAGCCGGTGCCGCCCGGCGGGACCGGCGAGATCTGGCTGCGCCAGCCCGGCCCGCCGCGCGGGTACGCCGGGGCGGCCTCCGACGCCGTCTTCCGCGACGGCTGGGTGCGGATGGGCGACCTCGGCCGACTGGACGGGGACGGCTACCTCCACCTGGTCGACCGGGAGAGCGACATCGTCAAGTCCGGTGCGCTGAAGGTCTCGACGCTGCGGATCGAGGCCGTGCTGCACGAACACCCGCAGGTCGCCGACGCGGCCGCGCTCGGCCTGCCGCACCCGGTGATGGGACAGGTGCCGGTCGCCGCGGTGGTCCCGCGGCCGGGCGGGATCGACCTCGACGGCCTGCGACTGTTCCTGAGCGAGCGGCTGGCCAGGCCCGAACTGCCGGTACGCGTCCTGGTGTTGGACTCCCTGCCGCGCAACCCGAGCGGCAAGGTGCTCAAGCACGAGCTGCGGACCGCGTTCGAGGAACCCGCCCTGACGACCGGAAGGGCCCCGGAGACGGAGCGGGAGCTCGCCCTGGCCGGCCTGTGGCGGGCCGTGCTGGGACGGCCGGTCCAAGCGGTGGAGGAGGAGTTCTTCGCCCTCGGCGGGGACTCGTTCCGCGCCGTCCAGCTGGCCGCCGCGATCTCCGCCGAGTTCGGTGTGGCGGCCCGTACGGCGCTGGTCTTCGAGCGCCCCTCGCTCCGCGCCCAGGCGGCCTGGCTGGAACGGGCCGACGTCGCCCCGGCCGAGCCGGCGGAGCGGTCCGGGGCCGAGGTGTCGGACTTCCTCCGCTCGCTGCGCGCGCAGCCGCACGACCTGCCGCTCACCTCCCAGCAGGAGAACTTCCTGCGCTGGATGGCCGAGGCCCCGGGCCGCAACGTCGGCGCGGTGGCGGTGATGTTCCGGGTGACGGAGGGCCTGCGGACGGACGTCCTGGCCGACGCCCTCCACGAGGCGATCCGCCGCCATCCCGCGCTGCGGACCAGGTTCGTCCCGGTGCCCGGCGCCGAACCGGGGGTGCTGCGGGCCGTCCTGGACGACGAACCGCACGCGGACGTGGTGCTGGTGGAGGCGCCCGGCGCGAGCGACGACGAGGTGTCGGCGCGGCTGGTCGCCGTGCGCGACCGACTGACGGACGTCGCCGCGGGGCCGATGACCAGGCTGGCCGTGGTGAGCCGCGGGCCGGCGGACCACGTCGTCCTGCTGGCCGTCCACCACCTCGTCAGCGACGGCTGGTCGCTGGGGGTGCTCCTGCGCGAGCTGGGGGTGGCGTACTCGGCGCTGTGCCACGGGCGCCGGGTGCCGGCCGCCCGGCCCGGCCCGGAGTACGGCGAGCTGGTGGAGTGGTCGAACGCCCACTGGCCGGCGTCCCGGACGCACTTCGGGACGGCGCTCGCGGACGCGCCCGCCGCGGTCGACCCCTTCCCGGGGCGCCGGCACACCGAGGTGGTGCTGAGCGCCGCCCACGCGTTCACGGTGCCCCCGGCGGCGGCGGACGCGCTGCGGGCCAGGGCGGCGGAGCTGGGGGCCACGCCGTTCCTCGCGGTGGCGGCGGTCTGGAGCGGCCTGCTGGCCGCCCGCAGCGGACAGCCGGACCTCGTCCTCATGACCCCGGTGCCCGGGCGGACCCGGCCGGAGGCGGAGCGGGCGGTCGGCTGTTTCGTGCAGTCGCTGCTGGTGCGGGTGGACGTGTCGGGCGCGCCGGGCTTCGCCGAACTGCTCGACCGCGTCCGGTCCGCCGCCACCACGGCGCTCGACCACCAGCTGTACCCGTTCGCGGAGTTCAGCCCGCTGGTGCCGTTCGCGGCCTGGCTGCGGTACGAGAACTGGAGCGCGCCGGCCCAGCTGCCGGGGGTGGCCTGCGCGGCCTGGGAGCTGCCCCGCAACGCCACCGTGCCGTACCCGCTGCCGGGCGGTGACCGGCACGTCCCCGAGCTGGCGGTCACCGAGCAGCCGGACGGCGCGCTGCGGTGCTGGCTGCGGTACAACGAGCACGCCTTCGAGGCGGCGACAGTGGCCGCGCTGGCCGACGACCTCGCCGCGGCGCTGGCCGGGGCGGCCGGCATCTGACACGAGGCAAACGGGGGTGCGGCCGTCACCGGCCGCACCCCCGGACCATTCGGCCGCCCGCTCAGCCGGAGAGGCGCCCGGCCGCCTCCTCCTCGCTGAGCGCGTCGATCTCGGCGATCAGCAGCGCCTCGATCCGGGCCGCGAGGGCGGCCGGTGTGCTGCTCTCGAACACCTCGCGGATGGGGATGTCGAGTCCGATCCCGGCCCGGATCCGCGCGGCGACCCGGGTGACCAGGAGCGAGTCTCCGCCGAGCGCGAGGAAGTCGTCGAACACCCCGACCCGCGGCACTCCGAGGACCTCCTGCCACAGCTCGGTGACCAGCTGCTCGGCGTCGGTGCGCGGCGCGACGTAACCCGACCCGGCGGCCGGCCCGGGGTCGGGCAGGGCCGCGAGGTCGGGCTTGCCGTTCGGGGTCAGCGGCAGCCGGGCCAGCGTGACGACGGCGTCCGGGACCATGTAGGCGGGAAGCCGTACGGCGAGGTGCTCGCGCAGCTCGGCCGCTCCGGGCTCGGCCCCCGGGCGCGGGACGGCGTACGCCAGCAGCCGACGGCCGTCGCGGACCAGCACGGCGGCCTGCGCGACGCCCGGGTGCGCGGTCAGCGCGGACTCGATCTCGGCGGGCTCGATCCGGTAGCCGCGGAGCTTCAGCTGCGCGTCGCCGCGCCCCAGGAACTCCAGCCGGCCGTCCGCCCGCCACCGGGCCCGGTCTCCGGTGCGGTACATCACGCCGCCGGCGAAGGGGTCGGGCACGAAGGCCGTCGCGGTCAGGTCGGGCCGGCCCAGGTAGCCCCGGGCCAGGCCGCTGCCGCCGATGTACAGCTCGCCCTCGGAGCCCCGGGGCAGCAGTCCGCCGTGCTCGTCCAGCACGTGGAGCCTGACGCCGGGCAGCGGGCGGCCCAGCGAGGGCCGGCGGTCGGCGTCGGCGGCCGTCAGCTCGGCCGCGGTGACGATCACGGTGGCCTCGGTGGGGCCGTAGGTGTTGACGAGCCGGACCGCGTCCCCGTGCCGCCGACGCCACCGGGCGACCGTACCGGCGCGCGCCTCGGAACCGCCGATGACCACCAGGCGCAGCGCGTCCGGCCAGCTGGTCCCGTCGTCCAGGCCGACGAGCTCCTCCCAGTACGCGGTCGGCAGGTCGAGCACGGTGACGGTCCGGCCGGCCGGACCGGCCAGCAGGTCGGGCAGGGTCCGGCCGCCGCCGGGCAGGAGCACCACGCACGCCCCGGCCGCGAGAGCCGGCCAGAGCTCCTCCACGTGGGTGTCGAAGCCGAGGGAGGCGAACTGGACGATCCGGTCGTCGGGGCCCAGCGCGTAGCCGTCCGGGCCCGCCATCCAGTCGACCCGGGCGGAGACCGCCGGGTGGTCGACCGCGACGGCCTTCGGCGCCCCGGTGGACCCGGAGGTGTAGAGGACGTAGGCGAGGGCCCGCGGGTCGGGCGGGGCGAGGTCGGCGGTCCCCGCCCCCGGCAGGTCCGTGCCGGTGAGGGTGAGGACGGCGTCGGCCTCCCGGACCATCAGGGCGCGGCGCTCCTCGGGGTGGGCCGGGTCGAGCGGGAGGTAGGCGGCACCGGCCTTCCAGACCGCCGTCAGGGCCACCACCAGGTCGAAGGAGGGCGCCATCGACACCGCGACCACCCGGCCGGCCACCGGGCCGAGCCGGCGGGCCAGGTCGGTGGACCGCCGGTCGAGTTCGGCGTAGGACAGCGTCCGTCCGTCGCACTCCAGGGCCGGCGCGTCCGGTCGGGCGGCGGCCTGCTCGGCGAACCGCTCCAGCACCGTCCGTACGGCGGCCGGAGCGGCCGGGCCCGCCCCGAGGGCGAGCAGCGCCGCCCGCTCCTCGGCGCCGACGAACCAGTCGCCGTGCAGGGGGAGTTCCGGGTCCTCGACGATCCGCGTGTACAGCTCGCGGCACCGGTCGCCGAGCGCCTCGACGGTCCCCCGGTCGAACAGCTCGCGGTCGTAGCAGAAGGAGAGCGTGATCCCGCCGTCGGGGGTGCGCCAGCTGTCGAGCAGCAGGTCGGTCTTGGCCTGGTCGAAGCCGGAGTCCATGCCGGTCGTCCGGACGCCCTCGGGCAGGGCCGGCTCGCCGGAGCCGACCGCCAGGTCGTTCTGGCTCTGGTGGACGAAGACGGCCTGGTAGAGCGGTCCGGCTCCGGTGTCCGCGGGCAGGCCGAGGTGGGCGGCGAGCCGCTCGGCCGGGGCGTCGGGACGGCTCAGCGCGGCCAGTGCGGCGGACCTGGTCCGCTTCAGCACGGTGCGGAAGCCTGGCTCGCCGGTGAGGTCCGACCTGATCACCGCGGTGCGGTTGAAGTAGCCGAGCAGCGCCTCGTGCGCCGCCTCGGTACGGCCCGCCAACGGGGTGCCGACCACGAAGTCCCGGCAGCCGGTCCAGCGCGCGAGCACGCTCTGGTAGCCGGCCAGCAGCACCATGAACGGGGTGCACCGCTCCTGCCGGGCCGTCCGGTCGAGGGCGGCGGTCAGCTCGGGGCCGAGGTCGACGGTGACGAACCCGGCGGGTCTGGTGGGGCTGGACGGTCTCGGCCGGTCGAACGGGAGGCGCAGCGCTCCGGTGCCGGCGAGCCGGTCCGCCCAGAACCGGAAGGCCTCCTCGCCCGCCTCCCCGCCCGTCCTGGCGCGTTCGGCGCGGGCGAAGTCGCCGTACTGCAGAGCGAGTTCCGGCAGTTCCGCGGGTGCCTCGCCGATCGCCTCGCGGTAGAGGGCGAGCAGTTCGCGCCACATCGTGCGGAAGGACCAGCCGTCCGCGACGATGTGGTGGACCACGACGCTGACCGCGTGTTCCCGCTCGCCGGCGCTGATCAGGGTCGCGCGCAGCGGCGGCGCGGCGGCGAGGTCGAACGGCGCGTTGACGTACGGGCGGCAGGCGTCGGTGAAGTCCTGCTCGGTCGCGCCCTCGGGCAGGCGGATCGTGACCAGGTCGGTCGCGGCCGGGGGCTGGACCAGTTGGACGGGCTCGGCCTCGTCGGGTCCTTCGGGCGCGAAGCGGGTGCGGAGGATCTCGTGCCGGGCGGTCAGCCGGTCGAGCGCGGTGCGCAGGGCCCGGGGGTCGATCGGCCCGGTCCAGCGCCGGTTGAGGTACATGTTGAAGCCGGCGTCGTCCGGGTGGACCTGCTGGAGGAACCAGAGCCGGCGCTGTTCGGCGGTCAGCGGGTGGATGGCGGTGGCGGTGGTGGTCACCGGACGGTCACCTCGGTCTCGGAGCGGTGCGGGAGGGTGGGCGCGGCGGCGTCGGCGGCCCGGTCCTGGATGGTCTGGAGGCCGACCAGGTCGTCGGGCTCGGCGTCGGGGACGTCCCGGTCGAAGTGGCGCAGCACGGGCACGGCCAGGCAGACCAGCGCGAGGGCCGCCATGGCGAGGCCGAACAGCAGGTAGAGCAGTCCGATGCCGCGGCCGTCGCCGGTGCCGATGAGCCGCCCGACGCTGCCGGCGAGGGCGCCGTCGTGGTCCATCAGCGGCTGGAGGAGTCCGGGGCCGAACGGGGCGACCACGGCGAAGCCGACCGGCAGGGTCGACCAGGCGACCATGGTGTTCACGGCGATCACCCGGCCGTGGAAGCGCAGCGGCACCTTGGTCTGCACGATGGTCGCGTAGGCGCCGTTGAGCAGGGCGAGCGCGAAGGTCATGCCGAACGCGCCGAGGGCGACCGTCCAGATCGACGGGCGCAGCCCGGTGAGCAGGCAGGCCGCGGCGACCACCAGGGTGGCGAGCAGCACCCCGCGCAGCTTCCGGCGGCGCGGTCCGCCCCAGGCCACCAGCGTGATCCCGCCGAGCACGGCGCCGAGGCCGGCGGCCGTCGACACCCAGCCGGCCGCCGAGAGCGGGGCGAAGGAGAGCACGAGCGGGGTGGTGAGCAGGAACAGCGGGGAGAGGAAGACGTTCAGGACGGCGAAGTACAGCAGCATCGCGCGGAAGTGCCTGCTGCCCAGGGCCCGGCGGAAGCCTTCGCGGATCTCCGCGGCGATGCTCTCCCGGCGGGTGGAGCCCATCAGGTCGGGGAACCGGACGGCCAGGGTGACGGTGACCGCGACGGCGTAGCCGGCCACGTCGAGGGCGAGGATGCCGCCGAGTCCGATCGCGGCGAGCAGCCCGACGGCGAACAGCGGGACGAGGAACTGGGCGAGGCCGAAGGCCATCTGGACCACGCCGTTGGCGCGGCCGAGGTAGCGCTTGGGGACGAGCTGCGGCACCGCCGCGTTCCAGGCGAGCCGTTGGAAGGAGAGGGCGGCGGACAGCACGGCGATGAGCGCGTAGGCGTGCCAGACCTGGAGGCCGCCGGTGGCGTACAGCAGGAGCAGGAGGGCCTGGGTGAGTCCGGCGGCGAGGTCGCCGAGGAGCATGGTCCGGCGCCGGTCCCCCCGGTCGACGACCGCGCCGGCGAGCGGGGCGGCGAGGATGCCGGGGACCAGGCCGCAGGCGGCCAGCAGTCCGAACTGGGCCAGGGAGCCGGTGCGCAGGTACATCCAGACCGGGAGGGCGAACTCGGTGAGCGCCGATCCGATCATCGACACCTGCTGCCCGGAGGCAACGGTGAGGAAGCGGCGCATGGTGGGGCGGACGGACGCCCGGTCCCCGTCCGCGGCCGGTCGTTCGGCGTCCCGGGAGAGCCCGGCCAGCCACCAGGTCGCGCTGTCCGTGCGGCGGTGGCGGTCCTCCTCCCCCGCGGCGATCGACCGGTGGACGCCGGTGACGACGGCCGCGAGTTCGGCGGCCCGGTACTTGAGGTAGAAGTGGCCGGCCTCGTCGAGGACGACGACCGCGGTGGTGTCGGCGATCCGGTGCCACTCGCGGAAGCGCTCCTGGTAGAACTCGGTGGCCGGGTCGCGGTCGCCGCAGACCGCGATCACCGGGGCCTTGATCCGGCCGCCCTCGGTCGCGAACATCCGGGTGAAGTACCGTTCGACGTCCTTGGTGCCGGTACGGCGGTTGCGGACGATGAGCCGCAGCTGCTCCGGGTCCAGTTCGTCGGTGTCCAGGCCGGCGGCGGCCAGCCCGTTGATCATGTCCTGGTCGCTGCGCAGCCGGTCGAGGAGTTCGGCCCACCGCTCCCCGACCGCCGCGCCGCGGCCCTTGGGCCGGGCGAAGGGGAAGATGCCGCCGAGGTGGACGGCGTCGATGTCGCGGCCGGCGGCCTCGACCCGCCGGGCGATCTCGACGGCGAGGCGCACGCCGACCCCGCAGTGCCCGTACAGCACGATCCGGCCCTCGACGTTCTCGAGGATCTCGCGGGCGCAGCGGTCGGCGACCTCGTCGACGTCCATCGGCTCCTCGCCGAGTTCGTGTCCGGGGACGGCGACGGAGTGCAGTGCCCAGTCCTCGGGCAGGGCGTCGGCGAGCGGTTTGTAGATGAGGGCGCTGCCGCCGCCGTAGGGTGTGCAGACGACGCTTCCGGTGGTGCGGCGCCGCTCGGGGGTGAGGCGGTGCAGCAGGCCCTGCGGCCCCCGGTCGGCGGCCGGGTCGGCGACGAGCGCGGCGAGTTGGCGGACGGTCGGGAAGCGGAAGAGGTCCATCACGCCGACGGGTGTCGGCAGGTCGGGGAAGGCGCGGCGCAGCCGGGCGACGACCTGGGTGGCGAGCAGCGAGTGCCCGCCGATCTCGAAGAAGTCGTCCAGGGCGCCGACCGTCGCGACGTCGAGCACCTCGGCCCAGATCGCGGCGATCAGCGTCTCGGTCGCGCCCTCGGGCTCCACCCGGCCGGCGGCCGGGGCGGCGTCCTCGGGTTCGGGCAGGGCCTTGCGGTCGACCTTGCCGTGGGCCAGCAGCGGCAGCCGGTCGAGGACGACGAACCGGGCGGGGACCATGTAGTCCGGCAGGACGGCGCCGAGCTCCGCGCGCAGTTCGGCGGGGGCGGGGGCGGTTCCGCCGCCCGGGCGTTCGAGGTAGGCGACGAGGTTCTGCCTGATCCCCTCGCCGCGGACGGTCACGAAGGCCTGGGTGACGCCGGGCAGCGCGGTGAGGGCGGCCTCGATCTCGCCGGGCTCGACCCGGTAGCCGCGGACCTTGATCTGGTCGTCGGCGCGTCCGAGGTATTCCAGCGTGCCGTCCGTCCGCCAGCGGGCCAGGTCGCCGGTGCGGTACATCCGGCCGCCGGTCGCGGCGAACGGGTCGTCGAGGAAGCGTTCCGCGGTCAGGTCGGGGCGGCCCAGGTAGCCGCGGGCGAGCCGGTGCCCCCCGAGGTGGAGCTCCCCGGTCACGCCGGGCGGTACCGGCCGCCGGGCGGCGTCCAGTACGTAGCAGCGCGCGCCCGCGAGCGGGGTGCCGATCGGCGTGTTCCCCGGGCCGTGGTCCTCCGGGTGGACCTCGTGGACGGTGACGCCGACCGTCGCCTCGGTGGGGCCGTAGTGGTTGAACACCGCGCACCGGCCGAGGCCGGCCAGGTCGGCGGCCCAGGCCCGGGACGAGGCCTCGCCGCCGAGCACCAGGGCCCGGTGCGGCAGCAGGCGCTCGAGCGGGGCGTCGGCGGACAGCGCGGCCAGGTGGGAGGGCGTCATCTTGAGGTAGTCGAGCCGCGACGCCTCGATGTGCCCGGCGAGTTCGGCGCCGGCGATGCGGCGGGGCAGCAGGTGGACCTGGCCGCCGGTGGTGAGCGCCAGGTAGAGCATCGTGATGCTGAAGTCGAAGGACAGGGACTGCAGCAGGCCGTAGCGGGCGCCGGGTTCGATCCGCAGCCGGTCCCGCACGCCGGCCAGGTAGTTGAGGATCTCGCGGTGCTGCACCGCGACGCCCTTGGGCTGCCCGGTGGATCCGGAGGTGTAGATGACGTACGCGAGGTCGTCGGGGCCGGAGGCCTCCGGGAGCGGCGCGTCGTCCGGGGCACCGGCCGGCGCCGGTGCGGCGTGGTCCACGAGCAGCTCCGCGCCTCCGTACGCGGGGAAGCGTTCCCGCAGCGCCGAGTCCGTCACCAGGACGCGCGCGTCGGCGTCCGCCACCAGGTGGGACAGCCGGGCGGGCGGCTGCTCCGGGTCCAGTGGCAGGTAGCAGCCGCCGGCCTTCAGGACGGCGACCAGCGCGACCGCCAGGTCCGGCGACTGCTCCAGGCACACCGCCACCCGGTCGTCCGGCCGGACGCCCAGCGCCCGCAGCCGCCGGGCCAGGGCCGTCGCCCTGGTGTCGAGTTCGCGGTGGGTGACGGTGGCGTCCTCGAAGACCAGGGCCGGGCGGTCGCCCGCCTGCCGGGCCGCGGCGGCGAGCAGCGCGGTCAGCGTCCGGGGCCCGCCGTCGGGGAGGTCCGGGCCGGCCGCCCAGTGGTCGAGCACGTCGGCGCGCTCGGTCGCGGTCAGCAGCGGGAGGTCCTCGACGGGCCGGTCCGGATCGGCGGCGGCCGCGGTGAGCAGGACCTCGAAGCGCTCGGTGAGCCGGCGCACGGTGTCGGCGTCGAAGAGGTCGGTGCGGTAGGTGATCAGGCCGAAGAGCCCGCCGTCCTTCTTCTCCCGGAGGTAGAACGCGAGGTCGGCGTGGCTGGTGGTGGCCGCGTGCCCGAATCCCTCCGCGGTGGCGGCGGGCGCGGCGGAGGCCGCGCGGTCGCCGTAGTTCTGGAAGGCGAAGGTCACCTGGAACACCGCCGAGCGGCTGACGTCCCGCTCGGTGTCCAGGTCCGCGACCATCTGCTCGAACGGCACCTCCTGGTGGGTGTAGGCGTTCAGCGTCGTCTCCCGCACCCGACCGACGAGCTGCCCGAAGGTGAGACCCTCCTCCAGCCGCGCCCGGATCGGCAGCATGTTGACGAACGCGCCGACCACGCCCTCCAGTTCGCGGTGGAGCCGGCCGGCCACGGCCGAGCCGACCGCGAAGTCCCGCTGTCCGGCGTGCCGGCCGAGCAGCGCCTGGAGCCCGGCCATCAGCACCATGTACGTCGACGCCCCGCGGGCGCGGGCGCACTCCGCGAGGGCGTGCACGAGCTCCGGGCTCCAGTGCAGTTCGACGGCCGCGCCGTCGTAGCCGAGCAGCGGCGGCCGGGGGCGGTCGGCGGGCAGCTCCAGGGCGGGGACGTCGGCGAGTTCGGTGCGCCAGTAGGCGCGGGAGTCGGCCAGGGCGCCGCTGTCCAGCCGGTCGCGCTGCCAGCGCGCGTAGTCCCCGAACTGCACCGGGAGCGGCGGGAGTCCGGCGTCGGTGCCGTGGGCGTACCGGGCGTAGAGCGCGTCCAGTTCGCGGTTGAGGATGTCGATCGACCAGCCGTCGCCGACGATGTGGTGCATGACCAGGGCGAGGACGTGGTCCTCGTCGGCGAGCCGGACCAGCAGGGCCCGCAGCAGGGGGCCGCTCGCGAGGTCGAAGGGTCTGGCGGCGAGCGCGCCGATCTCGTCCGCGGCTCTTCGTCCCGGGTCGGGGTCGTCGGAGGCGTCCACGAACTCGGCGGGGAACGGGCCCGGTTCGGCGACCAGGACCTCGGCCCTGCCGTCCTCCGTGACCGGGAAGGTCATCCGCAGCCCCTCGTGGCGCTCCACCAGGGCGGCCAGGGCGGCGTCCAGGGCCGGGCGGTCCAGCGGCCCGCGCAGCCGCCGGGCCGGGGCGAGCGTGTACGCGGTCGCGCCGGGCGTGAACTGGTCCATGAACCAGAGCCGTTCCTGTCCGCTGGACAGTGGCGGCGCGCTGTCCGCAGGGCGGGGCTCGACCACCCGCACCGGGGCCGCGGCGCCCCGCAGGCGCTGGGCGAGGAGGGATCGTTTGGCGGCGGACCAGTCTGCGGGCAGGTCCCGGGTGTCGGTCATCGGCAGTCCATTCGGGCGTGGAGCGGGGCGGTCGCGGAAGGGCGGTCGGCGGCGGTCAACGCCGCTCTCGCACGACGGCGGCCAGGGCGGCCGGGGTGGAGGCGTCGAAGAACAGGTCGAAGTCGAGTTCGACCCCGAACGCGGCGCGGATCCGGGCGGTGATCTGGATGATCGTCAGCGAGTGTCCGCCGAGGTCGAAGAGGTCGTCCTCCGGGCCGATGCCGGAGGCGCCCAGGACCTCCTCCCAGATCGCCAGGACGCTCGCGGTGACCTCGTCGGCCTCCACGGGACCGGCCGCGGCGGTGCGCGGCGGCGCGGGCAGGGCGCGCCGGTCGAGCTTGCCGCTCGCCGTGAGCGGCAGGCGGTCGAGGGCCACGAACTGCCGGGGCACCATGACCGCGGGGAGGGTGCGCAGCAGGTGGTCCCGCAGGTCCGCGTCGGACGGCGGTTCGCCGCCGGGTGCGGCCACCCGGTAGCCGACGAGCGCGGGGTCCCCCTCGGCCTGCCCGCACACGGCGACGGCGGCCGCGGCGACCGCCGGGTGGTCGAGCAGCGCGGCCTCGATCTCGCCCAGTTCGATCCGGTGGCCGCGGATCTTCACCTGGTCGTCGATCCGGCCGTGGAACTCCAGTTCGCCGTCCGGCGTCCACGCCGCGAGGTCACCGGTGCGGTACATCCGGCCGCCGGTTCCGGCGAACGGGTCCTCGACGAAGCGTTCCGCCGTCAGTTCGGGGCGGCCCCGGTAGCCGTCCGCGACGCCGTCGCCGCCCAGGTGGAGCTCGCCGGGGATCCCGATCGGCAGCGGCCGGCCGTCCGCGTCCAGGACGTACGCCCGGGTGTTGGCGACCGGCCCGCCGATCACCACGGCCTCCGGTCCGGCCGGGACGTCGGCGCAGGTCGCGTAGATCGTCGCCTCGGTCGGGCCGTACCCGTTGATCAACCGCCCGAGGGAGCCGCGGAGTTCGCGGGCCAGCGGCAGCGGCAGGGCCTCCCCGCCGACGATCCCGGTCAGCCCGGCCGGCAGCGGCCCGGCGCTGAGCAGCACGCGCCAGCCCGCGGGGGTCGCCTGGAGGTGGGTCACGCCTTCGCGCCGGACCAGCCCGACCGTGCCGGGCGCGTCCAGGGCGGCGCCCTCCGGTGCGAGCACCAGCCGGCCACCGGTGACCAGTGGCAGCAGGATCTCCAGCCCGGATATGTCGAAGGAGAGCGAGGTCAGGCCGAGCCAGACGTCCCCGAGCCCCGAGCCCAGCCGTTCGGCGAAGGAGGTCAGCAGGTTCACCAGCGCCCGGTGCCCGATCTCCACCCCCTTGGGCCGCCCGGTCGAGCCGGAGGTGTACAGCACGTAGGCGAGGTCGCCGGGCGGGGTCGGTGCCGCCGCGGACCCCGGCTCGGCGTGGGCGCTCCCGAGCCGGAGGACGGCCGGTGCCGCCGCCGCCACGTCGGGGGCGGGCTCCCGGTCGGCGACCAGCAGGGCAGCGCCGGAGTCGGCGAGCACGAAGGCGAGCCGCTCGGCGGGGTGTCCGGGGTCGAGCGGCAGGTAGGCGGCCCCGGCGGCGTGCACCGCGAGCAGGACGGCGGGCAGGTCGGCGGAGCGCTCCAGGTGCAGGGCGACGACGTCGCCCCGGCCGACCCCGGCCCCGCGCAGGACGGCGGCCAGTTCCTCGGTCCGCGCCACCAGCGCCCGGTAGGTCAGCCTCGCGGCGCCCGCGCTGACGGCGGGGGCGTCCGGCGTCTCGGCGGCCCGCTCCCGCACCAGGTCCAGCACGGTGCGCTCGCGCGGGTAGGAGCGGGCGGTGGCGTTCCACCCGTCCGTCACCAGGTACCGCTCCTCCGCTCCCAGCACCGGCAGGGCGCTCAGCGGCGCCTCGGGCGTGGCCGTCGCGGCTTCCAGCAGCGCCGTGTAGTGCCCGGCGACGCGGTCCGCGGCGTCCGGCGACAGGACCGCCGGGGCGTACTGGAGCGAGAACGCGAGCCCGTCGGCGGTGTCGACCGCCTGGAGGTGCAGGGTGTTGCGGGCGGCGCCGTTGAACACCGTGCGGTCCACCCGGACGGTGCTTCCCGGGAACACCGGGTCCACGGCGCGGGCGCGCCGGTAGCCGAACGACACGGGGGCCAGCCCGGCGCGCGGCGTGAGGCCGCTGACGGCCGCGCCGAAGGGCACGGGGCGGAACGGATACCCGCCGCGGGCCTCGGCGCGCACGGCCCGGGCGTACTCGGCGAAGGACGTCCCGGTGCCCACCCCGGCCGGGGCGTGCACCGGCAGCTCGTTGACGAACAGCCCGATCTCCCCGGCCTGTTCGGGCGTCCGGACGGACAGCGGCACGGAGACCGGGACGGCCTCGCCGCCGTAGCGCAGCAGCAGTGCGTGCAGTGCGGCGAGCAGGAACTCGAAGACGGTGACGCCGCAGCGCTCCGCGGCCTCGGCCACGGCGGCCCGGCCGCGCGCGTCCGTCCGCCACGTGGCGCAGGCTCCGGAGGCCGGGGCGGTGACGGCGTGCGGCAGCCCCGGGAGGACGGGCTCGGTCGCCGCG
>NZ_LFVW01000893.1:0-3512 GCF_001182915.1 Kitasatospora sp. MY 5-36 | reverse complement strand
AAGGCCGCCGCGCCCTCCGAGCCCGCCGCGCCCGCCACGGCCGCGCCGGCCGGAGCCGCACCGACGAAGACCGCCCCGCCCAAGTCCCCTGCCGCGCCCGCCGGTTCGGCATCCGCCGCGCCCGGCGACAAGAGCGGGTACGGCCAGGTCTGCGGCGCCAACGACCTGGACTTCGGCGCGAAGGCCGAAACCCAGGCCGGCGGCTACCTCCTGATCAGCGCCAAGGCCAAGTCGGGCATCACCTGCACGCTCCCCGCCGGCCACCCCGTCATCGCGTTCGGCTCGGGCGGCATCGAGGCCGCCGCCTTCGAGCGCGGAGCGGGAGAGCAGATCACCCTGAGCGGCGCCAAGACCGTGTACGCGGGCATCATGACCAAGACCACCAAGGGCAACCAGGCGGTCCAGTACACCGACGTCATCATCGGCATCGGCACCCCCGACCCGAACCCGGTGACCGTCCCCGTCGGCACGACCCCGGTCGACAAGCCGGTCGTCACCAACTGGCACACCCTGCCGAAGGACGCCGTCCCCGTCGGCTGACATGTCGTCATCTCGCGCTTCCCGCAGGTGAGATGAAGGTTGACGTCAGCGCGGTGACAGTGCGGCCCGGCACCTTCGAGAGGTCCGGACCAACCCCTCGCGAGGAGCACCCATCCCTGATCTTCGGAGGGTATCCCCGGCTTCCGCCGGGGAGGGAATCCGATCCTGGGATCGGCGGCGCGGAGCGCCGCCACGTCCCTGCGCAGCGGGACGCTCGTGGTGTCTTCTGTCAGCGGCGTGTGGCATGTTGATGGTCGAGGCGGTGGAGGGGGTGGGTCGTGTTGATTCGTGCGTACAAGTTCTTGATGCGGCCCACCGTGGGCCAGCAGCAGGCACTGGCTGAGATGCTGCGGGACCACTGCTCGCTCTACAACGGGGCGTTGCAGGAGCGACGTGATGCCTGGCGGCATGTCTCCAGGACGACGGTCCGCTACGGCGGGCAGTCCGCGCAGCTCAAGGAGATCCGGGCGTTCGACCCGGAGTGTCAGGGCCGGTGGTCCTTCTCCTCCCAGCAGGCCACGCTTCGACGGCTGGACAAGGCGTTCGCCGCGTTCTTCCGCCGGGTCGAGTCCGGCGAGAAACCCGGCTACCCGCGCTTTCGGGGCGTGAACCGGTTCGACACGGTGGACTTCCCCAGAAACGGTGACGGCTGCCGCTGGGACTCGACCCCGCACGACCCGGTGACCCGTGTCCGGTTCCAGGGCGTCGGCCACGTCAAGGTGCATCGGCACCGTGCGGTGGTCGGCACGGTCAGGACCGTGTCCGTCAAGCGTGAGGGCAAGCGCTGGTACGTGGTGCTGACTGCCGAGCAGGCCCGGCCCGATCCGCTGCCCGCGACCGGCAGCGTGGTCGGCATCGACATGGGCATAGCCAACCTCCTCGCCGACTCCGACGGCGAGTTCGTTGCCAACCCCCGCCACGGCCGGAAGGCCGCCGCGAAGCTCGAAGCCGCCCAGCAGGCCCTCAGTCGGTGCAAGCGCCGTGGCAATCGCCGCCGCAAGGCTGTGGAGACCGTGGCCGGGCTGCACCGTAAGGTCCGCCGTCAACGGCTCGACCATGCCCACAAGACCGCCCTCGGACTGGTCCGCGCGCATGATCTGATCGCGCACGAAGACCTCAAGATCCGCAACATGGTCAAGGCGCCCGCGCCGAAACCCGACCCCGAACAGGCAGGCGCGTTCCTGCCGAACGGGGCTGCGGCCAAGGCCGGACTCAACCGCTCGATATCGGATGCCGGATGGGGGGTGTTCCTCACGATCCTGCACGCCAAGGCTGAAAGCGCCGGACGGGAAGTGATCGCCGTGGACCCCCGCAACACCTCCCGGACGTGCCCCGCATGCGGACACACCACGGCGGAGAACCGGCCCACCCAGGACACCTTCCACTGCACCGGCTGCGCCCACCGGGCACACTCCGACACGGTGGGAGCCGTCAATGTTCTACGGGCCGGGCTGGCCCGTCGCAACGCCCGGAAGGGTTAGCGAGAAGCCCCCGGCTTCAGCCGGGGGAGGAGTCACGACGATCACCCTCCGGTCGGGAAGCACCGTGCTGTTCACCGGCGACTCGACCACCGACTGCCGCCGCCGGGAGAGCGGGGACGGCCTCGGGCGCGGCTACCCGCTGCGCGTCGCCGGCGAGTGGGCCCACCGCCACCCCGACCGGCCGGTGACCTGGCTGAACACCGCGAACGCGGGCGACAAGGTGACGGACCTGGAAGCCCGCTGGCAGACGGACGTCCTCGACGCGCGCCCGGACGTCGTCTCGATCCTCGTCGGGGTCAACGACGCGGGCCGGCGCATCCTCGACCCGCGGGGGTACCCGATCCCCGCCGAACGCTTCGAGGCGGGCTACGACCGCCTCCTCGCGCCCCTCGCCGAAGCGGGCACGGAACTCGTCCTCATCGAGCCGTTCCTCCTGCCGATCCGCGGCACCGTCGAGGCCGGCGCCGCGCTCATCGGCGAGAAGGAACGCGAGCGGTGGCGCGCCGACCTGGACCCGAAGATCCAGGCCGTCCGCAGGCTCGCCCGCCGCTACGGGGCCCACCTGCTCGCCGCCGACGGCAGGTTCGCCGAACTCGCCGCGACGGCCGGAGCCGAGCACTGGGCCGAGGACGGTGTCCACCCGACGCCGGCCGGCCACGCCGCCCTCGCGGCGGCTTGGCTGCGGCTGGTCGCCTGACCGGCCGGGGGCCTGCCGCCGGGCCCCCGCCGTCAGCCCCGTAGCCGTGCCGCCACCGGGCGGTGGTCGCTGGGGGTGGCGGGCAGGGTCCAGGTGGCGGTGGCGGGGAGATCGCGGGTGAGGATGTGGTCGATCCGGGCCAGGGGGAGGCCGGACGGCCAGCTGAAGCCGAAGCCGCTGCGCGCGGGGGTGAGGCGGCTGGTGAGCGGGGCGAGGGCGCGGTCGTCGGCGGCGGTGTTGAGGTCGCCCAGCAGCAGGACCCGGCGCAGCGGTTCGGCGTCCAGGGCCTGGCCGAGGGCGGCGATGTCGCGGTCGCGGTGGGCGGTGGCGAAGCCGGTGGCGGTCATCCGCACCGAGGCGAGGTGGGCGACGTAGACGGCCAACGGCCCGCCAGGGGCGCTGACTTCGGCCCGCAGGGAGCGGTTCCAGCCGGGGTCGATGACCAGCCGCCGGGACTCCGTCACCGGGTAGCGGCTCCACAGCGCGACGGTGCCGGTGCGGGCGTGGTGGGGCAGCGCCTTGTCCAGCACGCCCTGGTAGGCGGGCAGGGCGGCGTCGGTGACCTCCTCCAGCGCGACCAGGTCCGGGCTGGCGGCGAGCAGGGCGCGGGCGGTGCCGGCCGGGTCCGGGTTGGCGGCGTTCACGTTGTGGGTGACCACCGTCAGCTCCGGCCCGCCGGTCCCGCCCGTCGATGTCCCGTGCGCTGGAGCCCCGCCGCCCAGCAGCAGCGGCCCGAACGCCACCGCCCACACCACCGCCAGCACCCCGCCCGCGCAGGCCGCTGCCGGTGCCCG
>NZ_LFVW01000892.1:0-3518 GCF_001182915.1 Kitasatospora sp. MY 5-36 | reverse complement strand
CGCCGCCCCCGCCCGGCTTCGGCCCGCCGCCCGCCTACGGGCAGCAGCCGAACGGCCAACCGCCGTACGGACAGCAGCCGTACGGACAGCCGGCCCCCGGGCCCTACGGGCAGCAGCCGCCCCCCGGGCCGTACGGCTACCCGCAGCCCGCGCCGCCGGTGCAGCCCGCGCCGGCCGCCAAGCGCGGCATCCGCTCCAAGCTTCGGATCGTCGGGGTGGTCGGCGGCTGCCTGGCGCTGGCGGTGGGCTACTTCGTGGCCGGGCCGAGCGTCAGCAGCGCCAAGGCCGGCGACTGTGTGCACGCCAGCGGCTCCCGAGACGTCGAGATCGTCAAGTGCACTGACACCAAAGCGAATTACCGGGTGCTGTCGAAGTTCGAGGGCACCACCGACGTGACCCGCTGCCAGCAGACGCCGCAGACCACGAGCGCCGTCTCGGGCAAGAGCGGCCGCCGCTGGAATAAGAAGCGGTACGTGCTCTGCCTCGGCCCGCTGGCGCCCGCCACCACCGGCGTCCCGCCGGTGAAGAAGTCCTGAACTCTTCCGCCCTTCCTTTCCCGGGGGACCCCTTGTCCGTTCCGCCTCCGCCCCAGATGCCGTACGGCCCGCCACCGGGCGACGGCAACCCGTACGCCTCCGGCGGTTCCTACGGCGCCCCGCCGCCGCCCCCGCCGCCGCCCGGGTACGGCTACCCGAGCGCGCCGCCGCCGCCCGAGCAGCCGTACGGCGTCCAGCCCCCGCCGGGCGGTTACGGCTACGGGTACCCGCCGCCGCCCCCGATGGACGGGACCACCTGCCGGTTCTGCGGCGGCTACCCCGCGGTCAACGCCACCGTCCGCGGCCACCAGGGCCTGATCATCGCCTACCGGATGCTGCGGATGACCGGCCCGTTCTGCCGCACCTGCGGAACGGCGACGGTGCGCGACATGTCGGCCCGGACGCTGGTCCAGGGCTGGTGGAGCCTGGTGTCCTGGCTGCTGACCCCGATCACGCTGCTGCTGAACCTCGGCCCGCACAACAAGTTCAAGCGGCTGCAGCCGCCCGTCCCGGGCAGCCACGGCCCGCAGCTGAACCCGGGCGTCCCGCTGACCAGCCGGCCGCACATCGCGATGCTGCTGGTGCCGGTCTCGCTGGTGGCCGCGGTGACCCTGGCCGCCACCGGCGTGCTCGGCCCCGGGAAGACCGACCCGGCCGCCGACCCGACGCCGACGCCGACCCGGCTGACCCTCTCGCCCACGCCGCCGCCGGTCATCCCCTCGCCGACCTACACGCTGCCGGCGCCGACGCTCACCCTCCCGCCGGTCAGCACCCCGACCGACTCGGACAGCAAGGTGGACGCGGCCGGGGTCGGCGACTGCCTGTACAACGCGAACGGCACCAACCAGACCAACGACACCCACCCGAAGATCACCGTGGTGCCCTGCACCGACGCCAAGGCGCAGTACAAGGTCGTCTACAAGTACCTCGCCACCTCCGACGAGAAGTCCTGCGAGAAGCAGCCGAAGTCGGACAGCTGGTACACCAGCAAGCACCCGAGCTTCCCGGCCCTGGACTACGTGCTCTGCATGAAGCAGATCAAGTAGCCCGGTACGGACGAGGGGTGGCCCCGGCGCTCGGCCGGGGCCACCCCTCTCGTCGTGTCCGGAGCTCCCGTGGCGCCGTCGCGCCGTCCGGAGCCGGGCTCAGCCCTGCTGCTCGGCCCACCAGGCCCGCAGCGCCCCGACCGCCTCGTCGTGCTCCATCGGGCCGTGCTCCAGCCGGAGTTCGAGCATGTGCTTGTACGCCTTGCCGACCTGCGGGCCGGGCTTGAGGCCGAGCAGCTCCATGATCTGGTTGCCGTCCAGCGCCGGGCGGACGGCGTCCAGCTGCTCCTGCTCCTTCAGCTCGCCGATCCGGGTCTCCAGGCCGTCGTAGGTGCGGGAGAGCGCGGCCGCCTTCTTCTTGTTGCGGGTGGTGCAGTCGGAGCGGGTCAGCTTGTGCAGGCGCTCCAGCAGCGGCCCGGCGTCGGTGATGTAGCGGCGCACCGCGGAGTCGGTCCACTCGCCGCCGCCGTAGCCGTGGAAGCGCAGGTGCAGCTCGACCAGGCGCGAGACGTCCTCGGTGAGCTCCTTGGAGTACTTGAGCTCGCGCATCCGCTTGCGGGTCATCTTGGCGCCGACCACCTCGTGGTGGTGGAAGGAGACCCGGCCGTCCGACTCGAAGCGGCGGGTGCGCGGCTTGCCGATGTCGTGCAGCAGCGCGGCCAGCCGCAGGGTGAGGTCCGGGCCGTCCTGCTCCAGGTCGATGGCCTGCTCCAGGACGGTCAGCGAGTGCTCGTAGACGTCCTTGTGCCGGTGGTGCTCGTCCCGCTCCAGCCGCAGCGCGGGCAGCTCCGGCAGCACGTACCCGGCCAGGCCGGTGTCGACCAGCAGCCGCAGGCCCTTCACCGGGTGCTTGGCCAGCAACAGCTTGTTCAGCTCGGCCTGGATCCGCTCGGCGGAGACGATGGTGAGCCGCTCGGCCATCGCGGTCATCGCGGCGACCACCTCGGGCGCCGGGTCGAAGTCCAGCTGGGCGGCGAAGCGGGCGGCCCGCATCATCCGCAGCGGGTCGTCGGAGAAGGACTCCTCGGGGGTGGCGGGGGTGCGCAGCACCCGGGCCTCCAGGTCCTCCAGGCCGTGGTGCGGGTCGACGAAGCCGCGGCCCGGCAGGTCGACGGCCATCGCGTTGACCGTGAAGTCCCGGCGGACCAGGTCCTCCCCGATGGTGTCGCCGTAGCTGACCTCGGGCTTGCGCGAGGTGCGGTCGTACGCCTCGGAGCGGTAGGTGGTGATCTCGATCAGGAAGGAGCCCTCGGGGGTGTCCTTGCGGGCGCCGACCGTGCCGAAGGCGATGCCGACGTCCCAGACCGCGTCCGCCCAGCCCTTGACCAGCTTGAGCACCTGCTGCGGACGGGCGTCGGTGGTGAAGTCCAGGTCGTTGCCGAGCCGGCCGAGCAGCGCGTCCCGGACGGACCCGCCGACCAGCGCCAGCCGGTGACCGGCCGCCTGGAACCGGCTGGCGATCTCGTCGGCGACCGGCGACACCCGCAGCAGCTCTTGGAGGCCGAGCGTCTGGGCCTCGCTCAGCCCTGGGACGACCTGGACGTCGGTGCTGGAACGGTCGGTGCGCGCGGTGGGCTCATTGGCAGTGGACACGGCTCACAAGGGTACGTGCCCCGACAGGTCAACCGCCCGCGCGTTCTGGGCGTCTCACCCCACAGCCCGCAACACTGCGCCGCGGGCTGCATCGTTACCATGCCGGTGGACGAGTCTCGGGCACCGGACAGGGGATGCGGTGCCGCGCGCCGCCGCCGTCCGCGGGATCCCCGTGGCAGCGGTGCGGCGACGGCGTCGGGCGAAGAGCTCCACCAGAGTCAAGCGAAGACCGTCGGGCGGACCGCGCCGGACGGACAGCATCAGCAGCGAACGATCGAGAACGGCGAGGGCGAAGCGAGTGAGTGAGCCGGCACGGCTCGCGCCCCGGTGGGCCCGGACGGTC
>NZ_LFVW01000891.1:0-3529 GCF_001182915.1 Kitasatospora sp. MY 5-36 | reverse complement strand
CTGGCCGAGCGGGCCGGGCTGAGCCTCGCCCCGGCCGGGCGGACGGCCGGACGGGCGGGCGGGGGGACGGCCGCGGTGCCGGCCCAGGCCGCGGGGGACTCCTTCAACCTCACCCCCCGGGAGCGGGACGTGCTCCGGCTGCTCGCGCGCGGCTGGACCAACCGGCAGATCGCCGAGGAGCTGTACATCTCTCCGAAGACCGCGAGCGTGCACGTCTCCAACATCCTCGGCAAGCTCGGGGTCGGCGGCCGGGGCGAGGCGGCCGCACTGGCGCACCGGCTGCGGCTGTTCCCGGAGGACCTGGCCCCCTCGGGCCGCTGAACAGGGCCCCGCTGAACAGGACTCCACTGAACAGGACTCCACTGAACAGGACTCCACTGAGCAGGGCCCCGCTGAGCAGGGTCCCACTGAGCAGGGTCCCACTGAGCAGGGTCCCACTGAACTGGGCGCCACGACGGACCCGGACCGGCCCCGGCCGGTCCGGGTCCGCTGTCCGTCCGCCCCGGCAGCACGGATCGTCCACCCTGGCACCGGTGTTCGGGCGCCGCCGCGTGCTCCCGTGCGCGCCGCGTGAGCCCCTGCCCGCGCGCCGCCGCCAACCGGGCCGATCCGTAGGAATCAGGGGCATTTCCCCACCCTTTCGCCATTACTCTAAGTTGAGTGTGCGTGTCATTGAGTGACGGGATTGGTGTAGGGTCCATTTTGGGAGCATCGGTACGGTGCGGCGGCCGGCAGGCCGCCCACCCCCTGGGCCACCGTCCTGACGGGGCGCCAGGCCACCGCGTACGTCCGACAGGTGCGCGGCCGGTGGCCCGTGGCCGGGGCGCGAGGCCCCGGGCCGGAGGGGGAGAGGCCGAGTGAGCTCCACCGAAACGGTGCTGCCCGGAACCGGACGGCCGGACGCACCGCACACCGACACGTCCGCCGCCGACGTGCCCGCACCCGCCCGCCGCGGCCCGCTGTACCGGCCCGGGGTGAGCCGCACACTGCCCGGGTTCGCCCTGGGCGCGCTCTGCGTGGCCTACGCGACCGGCGCCGCCGCCGGCTGGGGATCGCACCAACTGTCCGTCTTCATGGGCGACTTCGGGCTGGCCGCGGCGGCCCTGGCGGCCGCGCTGTCCTGCCTGGTGTACGGCTGTACGGTCGGCGGCCACGCCCGCCCGGCCTGGCTGCTGTTCGGCCTCTCCTCGCTCATGGTCGCCTTCGGCAACGGCACCTGGGGCTGGTACGAGCTGGTCGTGCGCACCCCGCTGCCCCGGGACTCGCTCGCCGAGTACGCCTTCCTGCTGTTCGCCCCGCTCGCCATCACCGGTGTCCTGGTGCTCGCCCAGCACCCGCGCACGGCGGCCGGCTGGCTCTGCCTGCTGCTCGACGGCTGGCTGATCGCCGGCTCGCTGTTCACCCTCAGCTGGAGCCTGGCGCTCGGCCGGATCGCGGCCGGCGAGGACGGCTCACCGCTGCGCCTGGCCCTCAACCTGGCCTACCCGGTGCTGGACATCCTGCTGGTCAGCCTGGTGGTCGGGCTGCGCTTCGGCGGCCGGGACGGCAACCGGGCGGCGGTGCACACCGCGATGCTGGCGCTCGCCGTCACCGTCACCTGCGACGCCCTGTTCACCTCCCCGGAGCTGCGCAGCAGCTACCACTCGGGCGAACTGCTGGACGCCGGCTGGTTCGCCGGCAGCCTGCTGCTGGGCTGGGCGCCGTGGTCGCCGCGCTGGCGCCGTCCGCTGCGCGACCACCCCTCGGCCGGCGGCCTGCCGCACCGCCGGGTGGCGACCACCTTCAGCGCGCTGACCCCGTACACGGCCGCCGCGGTCTGCACCGCGGGCATTCTCTACAACGCCCTCGGCGGACGGGAGTTGGACCGTGTGGTGGCCGCGGCCGCCTGCACCGTCGGGCTGGCGCTGATCCTCCGGCAGGGCGTCATGCTGCTCGACAACCTGTCGCTGGCGCAGGAACTCGCCCACAAGGAGGCGCACTTCCGCTCGCTGGTGCAGGGCTCCAGCGACGTCATCATGATCGCCGGCGCCAACGGCGTACTCTCCTACGTCTCCCCGGCCGCGCTCGGCGTCTACGGGCGGGACCCGGAGGAGCTGGTCGGCGGCAACCTGCTGGACCTGGTCCACCCCGAGGACGTCGGCCGGGTGCTCTCCGAGGTCCGCCGCTACCTCGCCAGGGTCCGGCTCACCACCCACCGCAGCCCCGGCACCGCCGAGCCCTCCGCCCGGGTCGAGTGCCGGATCAGCTCCGGCGCCGGCGAGTGGCTGTACGTCGAGTCGACCGTCAGCAGACACCGCGACGGCCTGCTGCTCAACAGCCGGGACGTCACCGAACGCGTCATGCTCCAGGCCCAGTTGCAGCACAACGCCTTCCACGACCCGCTCACCGACCTGCCCAACCGGGCGCTGTTCACCCAGCGGCTGCGGGCCGCCCTCGGCGCCCGCGGCCAGCAGGGCGGGACGGGCGCCGGGATCGCGGTGCTCTTCATCGACCTGGACGGCTTCAAGGCGGTCAACGACACCGCCGGGCACCAGGTCGGCGACGAACTGCTGGTGCAGGCGGCCCGCCGGCTGCAGAGCGCCGTCCGCTGCGGGGACACCGTCGCCCGGTTCGGCGGCGACGAGTTCGCCGCGCTGGTCTGCGGCCCGCTCGGCCGCCTCCAGGTCCAGGAGCTGGCCGAGCGGCTGCGCCTCGCGCTCTCCGAGCCGTACTGGATCGGCGGCGCCGAACTCGGCGTCGCCGCCAGCATCGGCATCGCCTTCGGCACCCCCGAACGCGGCCCGGCGGCCGACCCCAGAACCGCGGCCGACGAGCTGATGCGCAACGCCGACCTGGCGATGTACCGGGCCAAGTCCGAGGGCAAGGGCCGGGTGGTGCTCTACACCCCCGCGATGCGGGCCGACCTGGAGCGCCGCACCGAGCTGGAGGAGCGGCTGCGGCTGGCCGTCCGGGAGGGCGGCTTCACCCTGCTCCACCAGCCGGTGGTGGACCTCGGCAGCGGCGCGGTGACCGGCGTCGAGGCGCAGGCCCGCTGGCGTTCGGTGGGCGGCCTGCTGCTCACCCCGGCCGAGTTCCTGCGCTCGGCCGAGCACGGCGACGCGGCCACCCGGTTCTCCCGCTGGCTGGTCCTGGAGGCGGTCAGCGCGGCCGTCGAGCGGCGCGGCCTGCCCGGCGGCAGGGGTCGCGGCACGCCGGAGCCCGTCCCGGTGGCCGTCCGGCTCTCGGTGGAGCGGCTCTGCTCGCCCGGCCTGTACGAGACGGTGGCCTCGGCGCTGCGCGACAGCGGGCTGCCCGCCGACGAACTGGTCATCGAGGTGGCCCGGATGGGCCCGGACTCGCTCGCCGACGAACTCGGCCGCCGGCTCTCCGCCCTGCGCGGGCTCGGCGTCTCCACCTGGCTGGCCGGGTACGGCGCGGGCGGCGGCTCGCTCGGCGCGCTCGCCCGGCTGCCGCTGGACGGGCTCAAGCTGGACCGCACGCTCGTCCAGGACCTCGGCGAGTCCCCGCTCAGCCGCACCCTCGCCGGGCA
>NZ_LFVW01000890.1:0-1364 GCF_001182915.1 Kitasatospora sp. MY 5-36 | reverse complement strand
TTCCTACGCCTTCACCGCCAAGCTGGACATCGGCGACGGCAAGCGCTCCTGCACCGGCGCCCTGGTCGACCCGTTCTGGGTCATCACCGCCGCCTCCTGCTTCGCCGACGACCCCGCCCGGCCGACGACCGTCCCGGCCGGCCCGCCCGCGCTCCGAACGACCGTCACCGTCGGCCGCACCGACCTCACCACCACGGCGGGCCAGGTCCGGGACGTCGTCGACCTGGTCCCCCGCGCCGACCGCGACCTGGTCATGCTGCGCTTGGTCAACCCGGTCATCGACGTCGACCCGCTCGCCGTGGCCACCACCGCCCCCGCCCCGGGCGAGGAGCTGCGGGTGACGGGCTACGGCCGCACCAGGGCCGAGTGGGTGCCCGACCAGCTCCACAGCGCCGCCTTCACCGTCGGCGCCGTCGACCCGACCGGCCTCGCCATCGCCGCCAAATCCCCCGCCGACGCCGCCGTCTGCAAGGGCGACACCGGCGGCCCCGCCCTGCGCAAGGTCGGCGACCACTACGAACTCGCCGCCCTCAACAGCCGCTCCTGGCAGAACGGTTGCCTCGGTGCCGCCCCGACCACGCACACCGGCGCGTACGAGACCCGAACCGACGACCTCGGAAGCTGGATCCAGCAGACCGCCGCCCTCGACTGGACGACCCCGCTCGTCAACACCAACAGCGGCAAGTGCCTGGAGATCGACGACTCCCTCCTGACCGACGGCGCCCGCGCCCAGCAGTGGACCTGCCACAGCCTGCCCACCGCCCGCTGGATCCTCCACTGGGCCGACGACGCCTGGGAGGTGCGCAACGCCAACAGCGGCAAAGCCCTGGAGATCGAGAACTCCCTCACGGCCGAAGGCGCCCCCGCCCAGCAGTGGACCTTCCACGGCCTCCCCACCCAGAAGTGGGACCTCGTCAAGGCCGCCGGCGGCTACGCCCTCAGGAACCGCAACAGCGGCAAGGCCCTGGAGATCGACGACTCGCTCACGACCGACGGCGCCCGCGCCCAGCAGTGGACCTTCTACGACCTCCCCACCCAGAAGTGGGCCTTCTCGCACTGACCCCCGGGAACGACCCGGAACCTGCGCCCAGAACCCGAGCCCGGAACCCGGAAGCGACCCGGGCCCGGAACCGACCCGAAGAGGAATCCCCATGCCCCGCACGACCCCGTCCCGCTCCTGGCGCACCGGCGTACTCGCCGCGGCCACCGCCGCCGGCGTGCTGGGCACCTGCGCGCCGGCCGGCGCCGTGGTCGGCGACGCCGCCGCCGACGGCTCCTACGCCTACACCGCCCGCCTGGCGATCGGCGACGGCCTGCGCACCTGCACCGGCGCCCTGGTGGACCGCAACTGGATGCTCACCGCG
>NZ_LFVW01000889.1:0-2018 GCF_001182915.1 Kitasatospora sp. MY 5-36 | reverse complement strand
GCCGGCCAAGCCGCACACCGGCGCGTTCTCGCTCGACACGGTGAGCGCGACGAGCCTCGGCGTCACCGGCACGGGCGGCGCGGCGGTCTGCAAGGGCGACACCGGCGCCCCCGTGGTCCGCGAGACGGGCGGCAGGGCCGAGCTGGTCGCCGTCGCCTCCCGCTCCTGGCAGGGCGGCTGCCTGGGCGCCCCCGCCGGCGAGACCCGCACCGGCGCGTACGGCGCCCGGGTCGACGACGTCTCCGGCTGGGTCCAGCAGGTGCGGGCCAGGTCCTGGGGCTGGAAGACCCGGGCCCTGGTGCGCGGCGACGCCGACCTGTACCTCACGACCCGTCTCTACGACGGTTCGTGGACGCCGTACGAGGACGTCCAGGCGGCGGCCGGGAACATCGGCGGTGTGCGCGCCGTCTCCTCGGTCGGCATCGACGGCGACACCCACGTCCTCGCGCTCGGCGGTGACGGGCACCTGCACTACGCCGTCCACAACCTGGACGGCGGCTGGGGCCAGAAGTTCGTCGACCTCAACACCACCGTCGCCGACCTCGGCGGCATCACCCAGGTCTCCATCGCCAACGTGGACGGCGCCCTGCACATCGTCGTCGTGGCGAACGGGCGGCTCCTGCACAGCAGCCGCCCCGCGAACGGCCGGTGGAGCGTCTTCGGGGTGGTCACCGACGAGACCGGGCCGCTCACCGGCATCACGTCGATCGCCACCGCCGGCGTCCGCGGCGGGGAGCTGCACATCGCCGCCGTGTCCGGGGGGAAGGTCTCCCACACCCGTCGCTTCGCGTCCGGGGCCTGGTCCTCCTGGACGTCGGTCGCCGGGGCCGCCGGGGCCACCGCGCCGGTGACCGGCGTCGCCGTCACCCCGCAGGACAGGGACCTCGATGTCGCCGTCGTCACGAGCGGCGGGCAGTACCACACCGTGCGCTACGCGAACGGAAGTTGGCGGCCGTTCGACTCCCTCGCCGGCGCCGCCGGGACCAGCGTCAGCGCCGCGCCCGTCGACACCGACGCCCGGTTCGCCGTCGCCACCGCCGACAACAGGGTGCTGCTGACCTCCCGTCACGGCGACGGCACCTGGACCGCCCCGGAGTACCTCGACCTCACCGCCGTGCCCGGCAACCACACCGGCACCTCGATCAGCGCCTCCCTCTGATCACCGCACCCGTCCGGCGGGTGTGCTCAGAGCAGCGCCAGCACCACCGCGAGGGCGGCGGCGGCCAGCCAGGCCGCCGCCGCCACGGCCATCGCCAGGCCCCACGGCCAGTGCTGGGACAGCATCAGCGCGCCGCCGAACCCGGTGGCGAGGAACAGTGAGATCGCGGTTCCCAGCGGGACCCGCCAGTCGCCCTCGCTCTGGAACGTCCCGGTCAGGCCGCGGACCAGCAGCGTCGTGCCCGCGCCGACCAGCAGCGCGACCCCGGTCATGGCGAGCCACGGGGTGCTCGGCGGCTCGGTGCGGCGGCCCTGGTAGGCGATGTCGGCGACCCGGCCGTGCCAGAGCCTCAGCTCGACCACGGAGCCGACGTCCACGGCGTCGTAGAACGACTCCCTGACCGGGTAGGTGTCGCTCGGCCCGTTCTCGCGCGCCACCGCGATCCCGTACGAGGTCGAGTCGTTGCCCGGGTCCGCCCACTTCCTCGTCACCCGGCCGCTCTCCGAGCGCAGGCAGTCCTCCTGCGGCCCGGCGGCCCGGGCCCCGCAGGCGGGTGCGTCGAGGTAGGCGCCGCGGGCGTCGTACGCGGCGTCGAACCGGACGAAGCCTAAGGCCACGACTGCCAGTCCCAGCAGGGCGAGCAGGCCGCGCAGCAGCAGCGCGCCGGCCGCCCGTCCGCGCCCGCCCCGCAGGCCGTCCGTCTTCCCCATGGGTCCCCTCCCGCCCGTCGGACCTGGTCATTGTGCCCTCGGGGCGGCGCGGGGGCCATCGGTGTCTCCGCACCCCCGCGCGTCAACCCCGGCCGCGCGGGTTCGCCCGATCGGGGGGCGCGCGCCCGGTGCGCGCCCGGCGGGCCGTA
>NZ_LFVW01000888.1:0-3536 GCF_001182915.1 Kitasatospora sp. MY 5-36 | reverse complement strand
TCCCGGCGGGCGCGCGGCCCGCCCCGTCACTCCGGCAGCGACTCCACCCGGGCCGCCGCCTCCCGGGCGCGGGCCCCGGCCCTGGTCCGCGCGGCGGTGACCTGTCGGCTCGGGAAGCGGTGCAGGTACTCGGCCTCCAGCTCCCCGGTGCGCAGCGTGTGCCGCTTCAGCGCCTCCTCCGAGCCGTACAGGAACGTCTCGTGCCGCGTGCGGTGCAGCTGCTCCAGCTCGTGCAGGAGCGTGTCGTTGCCCAGGGCGTGCGCGGAGATGCCCGCGGGCCGGATGTGCGGGTCTTCGGCGTGCCGCATCTCGGTGCCTCCTCGGCGGAAGTCCCCTCCTCCAGGGTGCCCGCCGACCGCCGCCGCTGCACCCGGTCCGTCGGCGCGGATCATAGGATGAATCCTTCCGTACACGTTCAGGACCACCCCGCTAGCGCTCGGACACCCACATGCCGCTTCCCAAGGCCGAACTCCACCTGCACATCGAAGGCACCCTGGAGCCCGAACTCGCCTTCGAGCTCGCCGCCCGCAACGGTGTCGAGCTGCCGTACGCCGACACCGAGGCGCTGCGCGAGGCGTACTCCTTCAGCGACCTCCAGTCCTTCCTGGACCTCTACTACGCGCTGATGGCCGTGCTGCGCACCGAGGACGACTTCGCCGACCTCGCCGACGCCTACCTGGCCCGGGCCGCCGAGCAGGGCGTCCGCCACGCGGAGATCTTCTTCGACCCGCAGGCGCACACCGCGCGCGGGGTGCCGCTGGGCGTGGTGGTCGACGGGCTGACCCGGGCGCTGGAGCGCGCCGAGGAGCGGTACGGCATCAGCACGCAGCTGATCATGTGCTTCCTGCGGGACGAGTCCGCCGAGTCCGCGCTGGAGACCTTCGAGGCCGCCCGCCCGTACTTCGGCCGGATCGCCGGCATCGGCCTGGACTCCGCCGAGGTCGGCCACCCGCCGGTCAAGTTCCGCGAGGTGTACCGCCGGGCCGCCGAGGCCGGGCTGCGCCGGGTCGCCCACGCGGGCGAGGAGGGCCCGGCCGCGTACATCACCGAGGCGCTGGACGTCCTCGGCGTGGAGCGGATCGACCACGGGCTGCGCTGCCTGGAGGACGGCGAGCTGGTCGCCCGCCTGGTGCGCGAGCAGGTCCCGCTGACCCTCTGCCCGCTCTCCAACGTCCGGCTGCGCTGCATCGACACCCTCGCCGACCACCCGCTGCGCGAGATGCTGGACGCCGGCCTGCTGGTCACCGTCAACTCCGACGACCCGGCGTACTTCGGCGGCTACGTGGAGGACAACTTCCGCGCCGTGCGCGAGGCCCTCGCCCTCGACCAGGAGACCCTGCGCCGGCTGGCCGCCAACTCCTTCCGCGCCTCCTTCATCAGCGAGGAGCGCCGCGCCGAACTCCTCGCCGAGGTCGCCGCGTACGCCTTCTGACCTGCCGGACCGCCGCCCCCGCGCGGGCGGGGGCGGCGGACGGGGTCAGAGCAGGGTGCTCCAGTAGTACCAGAACCGGTTGAGGACCAGCAGCGCGATCACCGCGTACCACAGCGCCGGGACGACCCAGTGGTAGCGGGCCGCCTCCCGGACGGCCACCCGCAGCCGCGGGCCCACCGGGATCACACCCGAGCGCAGGTTGTGCAGCGTGGTGTACCAGAACAGCGCCACCACCGTCGCCCACACCACCATGCAGTACGGGCAGAGCGCGCCGATCCGGTACAGCGCCTGGTACATCAGCCAGGTCACGAAGCCGATGCCGAACACCGTCCCGGCCTGCAGGCCGAGCCAGAACCAGCGCCGGAACGCCGCCCCGGACAGCAGCCCGGCACCGACCGCGATCACCACCCCGAAGGCGACCAGCCCGATCAGCGAGTTGGGGAAGCCGAAGGCCTCCGCCTGGTCGCTGCGCATGATCGAACCGCAGCTGATGATCGGGTTGATGTTGCAGCTGGGGACGTAGGACGGGTCCTCCAGCAGCCGGATCTTGTCCAGGGTGAGGACCGTCGAGGCGAACAGGCCGACGGCGCCGCCGATCAGCAGCAGCCAGGCGAACGGGCGGCTCGCGCCGTACACGGGCCGCCCGGCGGGGGCGCCGGCCGTCACCCGGTCACCTGCTTGACCATCGCGGTGAACTGCTCGGGGGAGACGGCCTTGCCGTTGTTCAGGACGTCCAGCTTCTTGCCGTCCAGCTTGACGGTCGGGGTGCCGGTGACGTCGCTCTTGTTGAACTCCTCGTTGACCTTGGCCGCCCACGGCGCGTACGTGCCGTCCTGGACGGCCTTGACGAATGCGTCGGTCTTCAGCCCGGGCACCTGGCCGGCCAGGTCCAGGATGTGGTTGACGTCGCCGAAGCCGTCCTCGCGCTCGTCCGGCTGGTTGGCGTACAGCACGTCGTGGAACGCCTTGAACTTGTCCACGCCCTCGTTCAGCGCGGCGCCGGCCGCGGCCAGCGCGGTGCGCGAACCCTTGCCGCCCAGGTTGTTGTCCAGGAACGTCGCCAGGTGGTAGTCGACCTTGTACGTGCCGTCGTCGGCGAGCTGCTGGATCGCCTTGCCGGTGGTGGTCTCCAGCTGCTCGCAGAACGGGCAGCGGAAGTCCTCGTAGACGTCCAGGGTGTGCGGGGCGTCGGCCTTGCCGTAGGTGATCACGGTGCCGTTGGTGCCGCTCGCGTTGGCCGGCACGACCAGCGGGCCGTTCGCGGCGTTCGAACCGGAGCCGGAGGAGCCGCCGACGGCGAAGGCCACGCCCGCCACCAGGGCGAGCACGGCGGCGGAGGCACCGCCGACCACCACCCGGCGGCGGATCCGGTCGGAGCGCTCGGCCTGGGCGCGGGCGACGCGCATGCGGTCGGTGGCGGAGGCCTTCTTGTCGGTCTTGCGGGTGTTGCTCATGGGGTGTCGTCCTGTGCTCTCGGGCGTACGGGTCGGCGCGGCCGGTCGGGGCCAGCGCGGGAGGAGAGAACAGCCGACTGAGCGGGCGGGGAAGCCCGTGGCTCAGACGGCCAGGGCGAACACCGGCGGACCGCGCCGGACGGCCGGACGGACGACGACGTCCTCGGCGGGGACCAGCACGCGGCTGGCCCGGGGGAACGGCACCCGGGACGGCGGACGGGACGGCAGCGGCGCGACCAGCAGCCGCAGCCAGCGGGCGGCGGCCGGCAGGTGGCGGTGCAGGAACTCGCCCAGCATCCGGACGGCCCCGGCCAGGCAGCAGAGCGCGGCGTCCGCGCGGCTCAGCCAGAAGGCGCCGGCCAGCGCGATCACCGTGTGCAGCAGGAGGAGCAGCAGCAGGCCGGTCTGGGCGGAGACGCCGTGGCCGAGCAGGAAGCCGCCGAGCGAGCCGCCGCCGCAGAGCAGCGGCTGGAGACCGTGTCCGGTGCCTGGCGGCAGCGAGGGACAGGTGCTCTGGGCGAGGTCGAAGAGGGCGCCGGCGGCCAGCTCCAGCGGCAGGAACACCGCCGCGACCGCCGGGAAGCCGCGTTCGCGGCCGGCCAGGGCGAAGGCCGCGGCGAAGACGGCGACCACGGCGACGGTGATGCCGA
>NZ_LFVW01000887.1:0-3551 GCF_001182915.1 Kitasatospora sp. MY 5-36 | reverse complement strand
CGCCGCCGGACCGCCGCGACCAGCCAGTCCGCGTACTCCTGCGGCCAGTGGGCCCCGGCTCGGTGCAGCGCGTACAGCACCCCGGCCGCGCCGTGCGACACGCCCGTCCCGCCGTCGGCGAAGCCGGCCACGTCCCCGGGGAAGAGCCGGTCCGGGCGGTCCGGGGTGGCGCCCGCGTGGATGCCCGCGACCAGCTCCCGGCACACCGGGTCGAGCGAGGGCCCGGCCAGCAGCTCCCGGCCGCGCCGCTCGCTCGCCGACTCCACCCGTGCCACCGCCGCGGGCCGCACCGGCCCCTCCTCCGGTCCCAGTCCGAACCACTCCCGCGCCCGCCGTTCCAGCGCCGGGAGCTTGCCCGGGTCACAGTCGGCGAGCTCCATCACCGGCATCAGCAGCATCAGCCAGGTGGCCCACAGCAGGTAGCGGTCGGCCTCGGCGCCGCCCAGCCCGGGCGGGACGTGCTGCCCGGCGGCGCCGGCCGTCGGCACCCGCCGGTCGTCCAGCTCGGCCGCGTACTCGAAGTCCACCAGCACCACCGACCCGTCCGGCCGGAGCACCACGTTGGCCGGGTGGAGGTCCCCGAACCGCACGCCCCGCGCGTGCAGGGCATCGAGCGCCTCCGCCAGCCCGTCCACCACCCCGCCCACCCACCGCGCGTACGCGGCGCGCTGCTCGGCGGTGCAGTTCTGGTGCACCAGCGGGTAGCGCCGGATCGCCTCGGCGAACAGCTGGACGCCCTCGATGTGCTCCTGCACCAGGAAGGTGTGCTCCCACACCGTGCGCACCTCGTGCAGCCGGGGCACGCACGCCAGCCCGGCCAGCCGCTCCAGCGCCCACCGCTCGCGCCGCAGCCGGGTCAGGGCGTCCGCCCCGGTGCCGTCCAGCCCGGCGTACGGGCGGGCCTCGCGCAGCACCACCCGCTCGCCTGTGCCGTGCTTCTCGGCCAGGTAGATCCCGCCCGCGTTGGAGACCTGGAGCACCTCGACGATCCGGTACGGCAGCTCCCCGCCGGCCGCCTCCCGGGCGGCCAGGTGCGGGCGCAGCGCCGCCGGCGGCTCGACCCAGGCGGGCAGCCGGAAGGCCGGCTCGCGCGGGTCCGGCACCAGCGCGCCGGACGGGTCCCGCAGGGCCGGGACGGACCTGCCCTGCTCGTCCCGGCACCACAGCTCGACGAAGGCCCCGTAGCGGGCGTACACCGGGGCGTCGCCGATCCGCAGGTCGGTGAGCACGTACGGCCCGGGGAAGCCCGCCAGCGCCTCGGCCAACTCCTCCGCCAGGGAGAGGAACTCACCGTCCGTGGCCGGGTAGACGGTGACGAACTTGCCGCTGCCGCCGCGCCCCGCGTACTTGCCGTTGGCCACCCGCAGCGCCACCGGGCTGCGCAGGAACTTGAACGCCACCCGGCGGGCGGTGCAGATCCCCGCGACGACGGCCAGCGTCCGCTCCGCGCCGTCCTGCGCCGCCGACACGTGCAGCTTCCAGCCCTGCTCGGGCAGGTGGCCGCCGTCGGGCCGCAGCACCGTCCACAGCCCGCGCTGCTCCCGCCGCCAGCCCTCGGGCGGCTCGCCGAGACCCAGCGGGTAGCGGCTGTCCCCGTCCCGCAGTCGTCCGGGGGTGTCGTAGTACGTCGGGTCGGCGAGGCAGTAGAGCTGGGTCTCGTGGACGTCGGCCATCGTGGGCCTCCTGTTCCGAAGTCTTCCGGGGTCGTCCGGGAGCGGGCGGTGCCTCGGTGGGCGGTGCGTCGGCGGGCGGTGCGTCAGACGGCGGGGCTGAGCACCGGTCCGCGCCGCACCGGCGGCGCCCAGGTGACCACGGCCGCGCAGAGCGCGATGGCGAGGGCCAGCAGGGCGAAGGTCCGGGTGCCGCCGAGCGAGCCGAGCAGGACGCCGCCGACCAGCGGGCCGAACGGCTGGACCAGGGTGGACAGGAAGCCGGCCGCGCTCTGCACCCGGCCGATCCGGTCGGGCGGCGCGGCGGTCAGCATGCCGGAGACGAAGCCGATGCTGGCGACGGTGGACAGGCACATGCAGACGGCGCAGAGCAGCCCGATCACCAGCGGGGCCCTGGTCAGCACCAGCACCCCGGCGGTGAGCGCGCAGGCCCAGCAGGCGAGCGCGACCAGGCTGCCGTCGCGGGCCCGGGCGGCGATCCTCGGGGCGAGCAGCGCCCCGGCCAGGGCGCCGGCCGCGGTGCAGGAGACGACGGTGCCACCGCCGAGGCCGGAGCGGCCGCCGTCGGAGGCGACGGCCAGGGTGGTGAACATCAGCGCGCTGAACGCGAAGTTCATCCCGAGGCCGAAGACCAGCAGCAGGGTGCGCAGGTAGGGCCGGTGCCAGACGAAGGCCAGTCCGGCGGTCAGTTCGGCCCGGCTGAACGCCGGTCCGCCCGTCGTGGCGGGCTTCGCGCGGGTCCGGATCAGCGCCACGCAGACGGTGGACAGCAGCAGGCCGACGCCCTCGGCGAGGAACGGCAGCACCGGGTGCCAGGCGAACAGCGCCCCGCCGCCGAGCGGTCCGGCCAGCCTGGCGGCGGCGCCGCGCGCCTGCATCCGGGAGGAGGCCTCGCGGGCCTGCCCGGTGGGCACCACCGCGCGCAGCAGGGCGCCGGCGGCCGGCCCGTAGACGCTGGAGATCAGCGCCCCGGCGGCGGCGACCAGCAACACCAGCGGCAGCGGGGTGTGCCCGCGCAGCACCGCGACGACCAGGGCGGCGACCGCGAGCAGGCTGAGGACGTCGCAGATCCGCATCAGCCGGCGCCGCTCGATCCGGTCGGCGAGCACCCCGCCGGGCAGCGTGGTGATCAGCAGCGCGCCGACCGAGACGGTGCCGATGGCGCCCGCCCGGGCCGCCGACCCGGTCTCCCGCAGGACCAGCAACGGCAGGGCGATCGAGGCGAGTTGGGAGCCGAGGGAGGCCAGCAGGCCGCCGGCCCAGAGCAGCCGGAAGTCCCGGTTGCGGGAGAGCGGGGTGGGGTCCATGGCCGTCCTCCGTGGTCGGCGGGGGCACCCGGGGGTGCGGATCGGGCCGGGGCGGCCCCGTCTCGGCGGGACCGCCCCGGAAGCCTTGCGGTGACCGATTGCCGGTGACCGGTGGCCGGTGAACCAGTGACCGGGAACCGGCGGCCGGCGACCGGGTGTCGGCGGCCGGGGGCGGCGGTGCGTCCGCCCCCGCGCACGGCCCGGTGTCCGGGCTCCGGTCAGACCGTGGTCTCGGCGCCGTGGACGTAGCTGATCAGGCTGAAGCAGAGGCCGTCCGAGGACTCGCTCAGGACCTTCATCGCCTGGAGGTCCAGGATGTTGGCGACGTGCGCCTCGACCTCCGGGGTCTCCTCGCCGCTCTCGCCGACGTTCTGCTGCTCCATGTTCTCGGCCATGGTCGAACTCCCTTCCGCACGGGGGTGGTTACGGCTCCGGCGGGCGGCTGCCCGCCGTTGCCGACCACCGTGGCCCGAGCCGCCTGCGCCCGGCTTCGGGGCCGGTTGGAAACCGGTATGGCCGCAGGTCGGAGCGGCCGCGCCGGCCCGCCGGGCCCCGGGCGGGCCCGCCCGGGAGG
>NZ_LFVW01000886.1:0-3554 GCF_001182915.1 Kitasatospora sp. MY 5-36 | reverse complement strand
CCGGCCACGCCCGCCGAGGCGGTGCCGTGGGGCCTGCGGGTGGCCGCCGAGTCGACCTGGCGGCTGCTGCTGCTCGGCGCCGCGCTCTACGTCGTCTTCTACGTGGTCGACATGCTGCGGCTGGTGGCCTTCTCGGTGCTGGCCTCGCTGCTGATCACCGCGCTGCTGGAGCCCTCGGTCTCCTGGCTGCGCCGACACGGGGTGCCGCGCTCGCTGGCGGCGGGAGGGGTCTTCCTGAGTGGTCTGGCCGGGATCGGGCTGGTCGGCTGGTTCGTCGTCTGGCAGGTGTCGACCAACCTCTCGGACGTCACCACCCAGGTGAAGACCGGCGTCAACCAGCTGCGGGACTGGCTGGTCACCGGGCCGCTGCACCTGACCCAGCAGCAGATCACCGACTTCGCCAACCAGATCACCAAGGCCATCACCACCAACACCGATCAGCTCACCTCGGCCTCGATCACAGGCGCGCAGATCGCCGTCGAGGTGCTGACCGCGCTGCTGATGACCTTCTTCACCACCTTCTTCTTCCTCTACGACGGCGCGAAGATCTGGAACTGGGCGCTGCGCGGCCTGCCCCGGCACTCCCGGTTCGCGATGGCCGGGGCCGGCCCGAAGGCCTGGGCGACGCTCACCGCCTACGTGCGCGGCACGGTCTGCGTGGCCTTCATCGACGCGCTCTGCATCGGCATCGGCGTCGACCTGCTGGGCGTGCCGCTGGCGCTGCCGCTGGCCGTGATCATCTTCCTGGGCGCCTTCGTCCCGCTGGTCGGCGCGCTGATCACCGGCACCGTGGCGGTGCTGATCGCGCTGGTCACCCAGGGGCCGTGGACGGCGCTGATGGTGCTGGTGGTGCTGGTCGCGGTGATGCAGGTGGAGAGCCACATCCTCCAGCCGCTGATCCTCGGCCGGGCCGTCCGGGTCCACCCGCTCGGCGTCGTCCTCGGCGTCGCGGCCGGCGGCATCATCGGCGGCATCGGCGGCGCGGTGGTCGCCGTCCCGCTGATCGCCGTCACCAACACCGTGGTCGCCCACCTGCGCCGTCGCAACGAGGCCGGCCAGGCCGTCTTCACCGCGCTCGAAGCCGCCCGTGAGGCCGCCGAGCGTACGGCGGGGCGCGCGGCCGAACCCGCCGCCGAGCGCACCGCGGCCGCCCACCCCGCCCCGTCGGCCGCGCCCGCCACCGACTGACCCCCCGCCGTGCCGGGGCGACCGGCGCGGGAGAACGACGACGGGCCCCTCGCGGACATGGTGTCCGGGAGGGGCCCGTCGGGGTGCCGGGGTGCGTCAGGCGGTGACGTCCGCCAGGGCGGCCTCGGAGTCGAGGACGCCGGCCACGGCCTGGAGGACGGCGGCGATCTTCATCGAGGCCTGGACGACCTCGCGCTCGACGCCGGCCTTGCGCAGCACGGCCTCGTGCGAGTCGAGGCACTGGCCGCAGCCGTTGATGGCCGAGACCGCGAAGCACCAGAGCTCGAAGTCGACCTTCTCGACGCCCGGGGTGCCGATGATGTTCATCCGCAGACCGGCCCGCATCGTGCTGTACTCCTTGTCGGAGAGCAGGTGCAGCGTCCGGTAGTAGACGTTGTTCATCCCCATGATCGCGGCCGCGCCCTTGGCGGCGGTGTACGCCTCCGGGGAGAGGTTGGCCTTGGCCTCGGGCTCCAGCTCGCGCAGCAGGCCGGGGCTGCGGGTGGCCATCGCGCAGGACAGCACGGTGCCCCAGAGCTGCTGGGCGGGGAGGTCGGAGTTGCCGATGACCGAGCCCAGGTTGAGCTTGAGGTCCTTGGCGTAGTCCGGGAGGGCGGCCTTCAGGTCGTCGAGAGCCATGGGTCAGCCCGCCAGCAGGGCCTGGGCGTCGAGGGTGTCCTCGCCCTTGTTCCAGTTGCACGGGCACAGCTCGTCGGTCTGCAGGGCGTCCAGCACCCGCAGGACCTCCTTGGGGTTACGGCCGACGGAGCCGGCGGTGACCATGACGAACTGGATCTCGTTGTTCGGGTCGACGATGAAGACGGCGCGCTGGGCGGTGCCGTCCTCGCCCTCGACGCCGCAGGCGCGCATCAGCTCGTGCTTGATGTCGGCCAGCATCGGGAAGGGCAGGTCGCGCAGGTCCTTGTGGTCCTTGCGCCAGGCGTGGTGCACGAACTCGGAGTCGCCGGAGACGCCGAGGATCTGGGCGTCGCGGTCGGCGAACTCGTCGTTCAGCTTGCCGAACGCGGCGATCTCGGTCGGGCAGACGAAGGTGAAGTCCATCGGCCAGAAGAAGACGACCTTCCACTTGCCCTCGTAGGACTTGTGGTTGATGTCGGCGAAGGCGCTCGCGGCATCCAGGTCGACACAGGCCTTGAGGTCGAACTCGGGGAACTTGTCACCGATCGTGAGCACGTTCGCTTCTCCTGAAGTGAGATGAGGGGAGCTTTGTCCGGAATCCGGACACCGCTCACAGTTCCACATCGTGGACTGATCAGGGAAATAGCTACACTGGATGTGTCTGATCGGAGATTGTTATCAGTAACGAATCCCCCACGTCGCGGCCGGGTTCCCGCAGGAAGGGCGGCACGAAGGCCGACCCGACTGTGGCGAGCGCCACAGTCCGCAGCCCGCGCACCCCGACCGTCGCCCAGCTGCGGGCCTTCGTCGCGGTGGCCGAGCACCGGCACTTCCGGGAGGCCGCCGCCGCCACCGGGACCAGCCAGCCCGCGCTGTCCGGGGCGGTCGCGGCGCTGGAGGAGTCGCTGGGCGCGCAACTGGTCGAGCGTACGACGCGCAAGGTGATTGTCACCCCATTGGGGGAGCGCGTGCACCAGCACGCCCGCCGGGTGCTCGCCTCGCTGCAGGCCCTCACCGAGGAGGTCGAGGCCGCCCGCCGCCCGTTCACCGGGCCGCTGCACCTGGGCGTCATCCCGACCGTCGCGCCCTACCTGCTGCCCACCGTGCTGCGGCTGGTCCGCGACCGCTTCCCGGACCTGGAGCCGCACGTCCACGAGGAGCGCACCCCCTCGCTGCTGGAGGGCCTGGCCGCCGGGCGGCTGGACGTCCTGCTGCTCGCGCTGCCGGCCGGCGGGACCTCGCCGACCAGGGACATCCCGCTGTTCGACGAGGACTTCGTCCTGCTCACGCCGCCCACCCACCCGCTTGCCGGTCGGATCGACGTACCGCGCGACGTGCTGCTCGACCTGGAGGTCCTGCTGCTGGAGGAGGGCCACTGCCTGCGCGACCAGGCGCTGGACATCTGCCGCGAGGTCGGTGCCGACCCGGCGGGCTCGACCACCCGGGCGGCCGGCCTGTCCACCCTGGTCCAGCTGGTCGCCGGCGGCCTCGGGGTGACCCTGCTGCCCGCCACCGCACTGGACGTCGAGGCCGGGCGCACCGACCGGCTGGCCGCCGTCCGCTTCGCCGCCCCGGCGCCCGGTCGCCGGATCGGGCTGGCCGTCCGGCCGGGCTCGGCCCGCAGCGCCGAGTACGAGCGCTTCGCGGCCGCGCTGCGCGAGGTGCTGGTGGAGCTGCCGGTCCGGATCGTGTCCTAGGGCCTGTGTGATGTTGTGATCAATCTTCGG
>NZ_LFVW01000885.1:0-3577 GCF_001182915.1 Kitasatospora sp. MY 5-36 | reverse complement strand
CGCGGCCGGCGCCCGGACGCCGGTGGACCGCGGCGACGGGAGGTGGCCCAGGTGACGGCGGGCCCCGCCGCCGGAGAGCCCGCCAGAGCCGACGGGCGTACCGTCGAGCGCACCGGCGCATCCACCGGGAGCGGCCCGGCCGGCCGTACCGGCACCACCGGCGCTGCTGGAACCACCGGCACCGGCACTCGATTCGACACCAGCCGCACCGACAGCGCCCGGCCGCCCCGTGCGGCCCGGCACCACGAGGAAGAGGGAACGCACGTGGAGTCACGCACCGGCTACGCCGTCGGAGGCACGGCGCACGCCGAACCGGTCTCGGTGCCGGAGCTGCTCGCCCGCAGCCGTACGCTCTGCACCCCGCCGCTACGGGCCGCCGTCGCCCGACTGGCCGCACCCATGGACACCGTCGCCGCCTACCACTTCGGCTGGATCGACCGGGACGGCACCCCGGTGACGGGGGACGGCGGCAAGGCCGTGCGCCCGGCGCTGGCGCTGCTGTCCGCCCGGGCCACCGGCGCGGCGGCCGAGGTCGGCGTGCCCGGTGGGGTCGCGGTTGAACTGGTGCACAACTTCTCCCTCCTCCATGATGATCTGATGGACGGTGACGAGACCCGACGGCACCGGGCCACCGCCTGGACGGTCTTCGGGCCGGCCCAGGCGATCCTGGTCGGCGACGCCCTGGCGACGCTCGGCACCGAGGTGCTGCTCGACGCCGCCGTGACCGGCGGGGCGAGCGCCACCGACGCCGCGCGCGCCGTCCGGCTGCTCACCACGGCGACCCGCCGGCTGATCGACGGCCAGGCCATGGATGTCGCCTTCGAACAGCGCGACAGCGTCACGGTCGCCGAGTGCCTGGAGATGGAGGGCGGCAAGACGGCGGCACTGCTGGCCGCCGCCTCGGCGATCGGCGCCGTCCTGGCCGGCGCCGACGACAAGGTCTCCGACTCGCTCCAGCGCTACGGCCACCACCTTGGCCTCGCCTTCCAGGCGGTGGACGACCTGCTCGGCATCTGGGGCGCCACCGAGGTCACCGGCAAGCCGCACTGGGGGGACCTGCGCCAGCGCAAGAAGTCCCTGCCGGTCGCCGCCGCCCTGGCCGAGGGCGGAGCGGCCTCGCGCCGGCTCGCCGAGGAGCTGGCCGACCCGAAGGGACGCGGGGAGGAGAGCGAGCCCGAGCTCGCCGCCCGCGCCGCCCTGATCGAGGACGCCGGCGGCCGCGCCTGGACCCGGGAGGAGGCCCGCCGCCAGCACACGACTGCCCTCGCCGCCCTGGACGAGGTGCCCATGACCGACGAGGTGCGGGAGCACTTCGTCGCACTCGCCGAATTCGTGGTGGTACGAGAGAGGTGACGTTACGTTGACAGCAACCGCGGACGGCCGGCTCGACCCTGAGTACGATTCCGAGCCGGTCGCGGTGGGCGACCGCCCCCCGGCCCTGCTGGGCACGGGGCGGTGGCAGCCCGAGGACACCGACCAGCCGCGGCCGGCCGGTGAGACGGACCACGGACCGGCCGACGCGCGGGAGGCCCTGGCCCGCGCCACCACCCACCTGCTCTCCCTGCAGTCGTCCGAGGGCTGGTGGAAGGGCGACCTGGAGACCAACGTCACCATGGACGCCGAGGACTTACTGCTCCGCCAGTTCCTGGGAATCCGCACCGAGGAGCAGACCCGCGCCACCGCCGAATGGATCCGCTCCCAGCAGCGCGAGGACGGCACCTGGTCCACCTTCCACGGCGGGCCGCCCGAGCTGTCCACCACCGTCGAGGCGTACGTCGCCCTCAAGCTGGCCGGGGACGACCCGGAAGCCCCGCACATGCTGGCCGCCGCGCGTTACGTCCGCTCCGCCGGGGGCATCGCGGCCGCCCGGGTGTTCACCCGGATCTGGCTCGCCCTGTTCGGCTGGTGGCCCTGGGAACGGCTGCCCGAGATGCCGCCCGAGATCATCTTCCTGCCCAGGTGGCTGCCGCTGAACATCTACGCCTTCGGCTGCTGGGCCCGCCAGACCATCGTCCCGCTGACGGTCGTCTCCTCCCACCGCCCGGTCCGTCCGGCGCCCTTCCCGCTCACCGAGCTGCACACCGACCCGAACGACCCGTACCCCCACCGGCCGCTCGCCCCCGCCACCACCTGGGACGGCCTGTTCGAACGCCTCGACAAGGCGCTGCACGCCTACCACCGCCGGGCCTTCCGCCCGCTGCGCCGACTGGCCCTCTCGCAGGCCTGCCGCTGGATCGTCGAACGCCAGGAGGCCGACGGCTGCTGGGGCGGCATCCAGCCCCCCGCCGTCTACTCGCTGATCGCCCTGCACCTGGAGGGCTACGAGCTGGAGCACCCGGTGATGAAGGCCGGACTCTCCTCCTTCGACCGCTTCACCGTGCACACCGAGGACGGCAAGCGCTGGCTGGAGGCCTGCCAGTCCCCGGTCTGGGACACCTGCCTGGCCACCATCGCCCTGGTCGACGCCGGGGTGCCGGCCGACCACCCGGCGCTGGTCTCCGCCGTCGACTGGATGCTCGGCGAGGAGATCCGCAAGCCCGGCGACTGGACCGTGAAGCGGCCCGGGCTCGCCCCCGGCGGCTGGGCCTTCGAGTTCGAGAACGACACCTACCCCGACATCGACGACACCGCCGAGGTGGTGCTCGCGCTGCGCCGGGTCGCCCACCCCGACCCGGCCAAGGTCGACGGCGCGGTGGACCGGGGCGTGCTGTGGAACCTCGGCATGCAGTCCAAGAACGGCGCCTGGGGCGCCTTCGACGTGGACAACACCAGCACGCTGCCCAACAAGCTGCCGTTCTGCGACTTCGGCGAGGTGGTCGACCCGCCGTCCGCCGACGTCACCGCGCACGTGGTGGAGATGCTCGCCGAGACCGGCCGCTCCCGCGACCCCCGGACCAGGCGCGGCATCGAGTGGCTGCTGCGCAACCAGGAGGCGGACGGCTCCTGGTTCGGCCGCTGGGGCACCAACTACATCTACGGCACCGGCTCGGTGCTGCCCGCCCTGGTGGCGGCCGGCGTCCCCGACGAGCACCCGGCGATCCGCCGGGCGGTGCGCTGGCTGGAGGACCGGCAGAACGCCGACGGCGGCTGGGGCGAGGACATGCGCTCCTACGACGACCCGGCGCGCTGGGCCGGGCGCGGCGACTCCACCGCCTCGCAGACCGCGTGGGCGCTGATGGCGCTGCTCGCGGCCGGCGAGGGGCCCAAGGACCGGGCCAACCCGGCGGTGGAGCGCGGCGCGGAGTGGCTGGTGCGCACCCAGCTGCCCGAGGGCACCTGGGACGAGCCGCAGTTCACCGGCACCGGCTTCCCGTGGGACTTCTCCATCAACTACCACCTGTACCGGCTGGTCTTCCCGGTCACCGCGCTCGGCCGCTACCTCAACGGCGCCCCGGGCACGATCCGGGCCGACGGAACCCCGGCGATCGGGACGGCGCGGTGACCACCGCGCCCCTGCTGGTGCTCTGCGCCCTGGGCCCCGAGGTCTGGGCCCTGCGCGGCGGCGACTGGCGCGGTGCGACCGGGGGGTCCCCGGTGCTGGTGCGCACCGGGGTCGGCCGGCGCCGCGCCGGGCTGG
>NZ_LFVW01000884.1:0-3587 GCF_001182915.1 Kitasatospora sp. MY 5-36 | reverse complement strand
CGCCGCCCGCACCGGCCTCGCCGCCGCGCTGCTGGAACTGCGCGAGGCCACCGACACCGCCGCCGGCGAGTGGCGCCGCCCCGCCCTCCCGCACCAGCGCGCCGCCGCCACCGAGCAGCGGTCCCACCACCTGCTGGCCGCCCTGCTGCAACGCCGGGGCCGAGGGGACCAGCCGGACACGCCCTAGGATCGACAGGGTCGAAGCCGACCGGCAGGCCGCAGAACGGGAGCAGCACGCGTGGAGGACGTCGTCGCAGGTGTGCTGCGCCAGTGGGAGCGGGCCTACCCGGGGCTGGACACCGGTCCGATCGCCGTCCTCGGCCGGATCAACCGCTGCGCCGCCCTGCTCCAGCAGACCCCCGACCCGCTCACCCGGGCCGGCCTCACCCGCGCCGAGTTCGACATCCTCGGCGCCCTGCTCCGCCTCGACCGCGAGCTGACCCCCACCCAGCTCGCCCGGGAGAGCTTCGCCTCCGGCGCGGCCGTCACCAAGCGGCTGCGGCTGCTGGAGGAGCGAGGCCTGGTCAGCCGCCGCACCGACGACCGGGACCGCCGGGTCGCCCACCTCGCGCTCACCGAGCAGGGCCGCACCCTGGTGGACGGGCTGATCCAGGAGCTGGTCGCCCACGACCGCGCCCTGCTGGCCGGCCTCACCCCCGCCGAGCAGGACCGGCTCGCCGAGGCCCTCAGCGGCCTGCTGAACAGCCTGGAGGGGACGATCGGCCGCACCCCGGGCTGAGCCGACGGGGCCCCGGCTGCCGGCTCGACGGACTCCGACGAAGCGTCAACGGCGCTGCTCCGGTGGGAACGTATGCTCGCGGTGCGGTGTACGGGGGCGCGTCGGGTACGAAGCGGGCTCCGTACGTCGCGTGCGGCGTGTCGAGTCGTCTACCGGGAGCTCCCCTTGGGCCACAGCGCGGACCGAACCGGCGGCGATCGTCTCCGGCCGAAGCGCCCGGGCGGCTCGGCCGACCCCCTCGCGCGGCTCACCCGGGGCATCGTGGTCATGACCGCCGTCGGCTTCTGTGCCGCCTCGGCGGTGGCCACGGTCCGCAACCACGACGGTCTGGCCTACCAACTGCCCGCCGTCGCCCTCCTGTTGGTCCTGCTCGGCTTCCAGATCGGGCACGCCGGCCCGTGGCGCCTGGCGCGGCGCTGGTGGCCGTGGAGCCTGGTCGCCCACGGGGTGCTCACCTACCTGCCCTTCCTGCTCCTCGACGGGACGTGGGTCGGCATCCCCGGTTCGTTCGCCGGATCGGTGCTGCTGACCGTCGCGGCGCCGCGCTCCTGGGCGCTGGCCGCCGCGCTGGTGGTCGCCCAGTACCCGCTCTGCGCGGCGCTGGGCGGGAGCACCGGCCAGTGCGTCAACGCGTCGGTGTCCATCGTCGTGGGTGGCATCGTGGTGTACGGGGTGGCCCGACTCGCCGACCTGATCACCGAGTTGCGGGCGGCCCGGACCGAGCTGGCCGAGCTCGCGGTGGACCGGGAGCGGCTGCGCTTCGCGCGCGACCTGCACGACCTGCTCGGCTCCAGCCTCTCGGTGGCGGCGCTGAAGTGCCAGCTCGTCGAGCGGCTGGCCGCGGAGCACCCGGAGCGGGCCCGCGCGGAGCTCGCCGAGGTGCTGGCGCTGGTGCGGCAGGCGATGGCGGACACCCGCCGGCTCTCCAGCGGCGACGTCCGGATGTCCCTGGCGCGGGAGGCGCGTTCGGCGGTCGCGACGCTGCGGGCGGCCGGGATCGAGGTCGAGGCCGACCTGGACTGCGAGGGGTTGCGGCCCGAACTCGACGCGGTGCTGGCCACCGTGCTGCGCGAGGCGGTCACCAACCTGCTCCGGCACAGCACGGCCCGGCGCTGCGCGATCCGGGCGGGCCGGGACGACCTCGGGACGGTGCGCCTGGTGGTCTCCAACGACGGCGTTCCGGACGAACCCGGCTACGTGCAAGGCGAGTTGGGCGATGGTCCGGGCGAACCCGGCGGCGTAGCGCGCGAACCGGGCGACGGGCGCGGCATCGGGAACCTCACCGAGCGGCTGCGGTCGGTCGACGGCCGGCTGACCGCCGAGCGGGACGGAGCGGGCTGGTTCCACCTCGCGGCCGTCGTCGAGGCCGCGCCCGCCCGGTCGGCCGCCCGCGCCGCCTGACCGCGGTCCGCCTGCCCGGTACGGCCGACAGGTCCACGCGGCCCGGTTATTCGCGCATCCCCATCGCCTCGGTCGGCTCCCGCCGCAGCGCCAGCCAGGTGGTCAGCAGGACGGTGCCCGCCCCCAGCAGCGCCGCCCCGCCCAGCACCGCGGCCACCCAACTCCCGGGCGGCGCGGGCCAGGCCGGGCCGCCGAGTGCCAGGCCGACCGGGACCAGGACGGCGGCGGTGACCGCCGCGCCGAGGAGGAGTGCCACGGCGACCGTGATCCCGCCCTCCCAGGCCATCATCCGCAGCACCTGGCGGCGCGTGGTCCCCACCATCCGCAGCAGCGCGAACTCGCGCAGCCGTTCGGACGTGGCCATCACCATGGTGTTGACGACGGAGATGGCGGTGAACAGGCTGATGACGCCGAGCAGCAGCCGGGCCACCGCGGTGGCCGCCTCCTGCTGGTGCCGGCGTGCCGCGTCGTAGTCGGCCCGGTCGCTGATCCGGGCCATCGGGTAGGCCGGGGTGAGCCCCTGGAGTTCCCGGGTCACCTGCCCGGGGTCGGCACCGGGGGCCGTGCGGACCAGTACGGTCGCCGCGAGCAGGTCCGGCAGGTGGGCGGCGGCGAATCCGGTGGGCAGCAACGCGTCGGCGAAGCGGTCCTCGCGCTCGTAGACGGCCGCCACCGTGGCGGTGCTGTCGCTGCCGTCAGCCCAGCGGATCCGGACCGGGGCGCCGACGCCGACCTTGAGGCGGGAGGCCGTCCGCTGCCCCAGGGCGATGCTCTCGCCGCGCAGCCGGTCCAGCGAGCCGGCCGTCACCCCGGGGTCGAGCAGCTGTTCCAGCCCCTGCGGCTCCACGATCCGGGCGTCCGCCCCGGCGGCGCCGCCGCCGTCCGCCGCGGAGCCCGAGGACACCATGACGAAGCCGGGGACCAGGCCGCCGGCCGCCGCGACGCCGGGCAACCCGCGGACGGCTTCCGTGAATTCCGTGGGCAGTCCGATGCCCCTCGCCTGGGCCACGTGGTCGGCCAGCAGCCGCCGGCCCTCCTCGGCGGCGCCGGCCTGCGCCTTGACGACCGGGACGAGCAGCATGCTGCCGTTGAAGGCCACCGCCAGCACCAGCGGGGTGACGGCGGCCGCGAAGCGGCGGGGCTGGGCCCGCAGGGAGGCGGAGGCGAGGAACCCGGCGACCGGGAAGAGCAGGCCCACCGGCCCGCCGATCACCACACCGGCGACCCGGCCGATCAGCGGCCCGAGCAGGGCCACCCCGAGCAGCAGCGGCACCACCATGCCCTCGGCCGTACCGGCCCCGTCGCGGCCGCCCGTCGAGTGGGCCAGCACCACGCCGCAGACGGCGAGCGTCGCCAGTCCGAGGCCGGCACGGAGCCGGCCGATCCGCGTCGGCGGCGTCGAGGCGTCGCGCAGCGCCCGGGTGGGTTCGACCCGGGAGGCCCGGCG
>NZ_LFVW01000008.1:0-21509 GCF_001182915.1 Kitasatospora sp. MY 5-36 | reverse complement strand
CCGGGGCCGCCGCCGGTGCCGGGGTCGCGGGCGGTACCGGGGTCGCGGGCGGTGCGGGTGCCACCGGCTCAGGGGCGGCGGTCGGCCTGTTCCCACGCGTCGCACGGACGACGACCCACAACCGGTACAGCTCGACACGTTCCTGCGGCGTCGCCTCGCACACCCGCGAGAAGTGGTCCAGCGGGGCGAACTCCGTCGGCATCACATCACCGTTGCAGTAGCGGTGCAGGGCCGACGTGCTCAGGTGCAGCCGCTTCGCCAGCGCTCCGTAACTGAGCCCCGACCGGCTCTTCAGCTCCTGCAGCAGCCGGGCGACCTCGTCCGTCTCCCTCAACTTCCCGATTCCCTTCGGCACTGTTCCTTCACCCGCCCCCGGCAGTCGGGCTCGGCACCGTCACGTCCCCCGCCCCCGCCCCCGACGGCTGTGGCGCGGGCTCCGGCAGACAAGCACGCGGCACGCCGTCCCACGGTTCCGCCATCCCGCGAACGCGTCCCAGGAAGCTTACGTCTTCCCAGCTCAGAGCAGGTACGGGCGTCCCCGGGTCCCTGATCACCGGCTCACCGTTGTGGCCGGGACGAGCGGGCGGACAAGCTGGCGACCAACACCGAGAAGGAGCACCTGTGAGCACTGTTCGGGCGGCCCGTTCCGCCATACGCACCACCGACCGTTTCAACCGCGGCGCGGTGGCACTGACGATGGGCGGGGTCCTGCTGATGACCGCGGCCTGCGGTGACGAGCAGGGCAAGGGCGGTGAAGCGGCCGGCCCGGCGGGCGCCTCCGCCACCGCCGCCCCCGGCGCCACCGGGGACGGGAACGCGAACACGACCACCTCGAAGACGTCCGCCGCCGTGCTGGACGTCGAGCCGAAGGACGGCGCCCGCGGCGTCGCGCCGAACGCCCTGCGGGTGTCCGTCTCCAAGGGCAGGCTCACCACCGTCGACGTGACCGACAAGGACGGCAAGCCCGTCCAGGGCTCGATCACCCCGGACGGCACCGGCTGGAAGCCCGCCGCCGCGCTCACCCCCGGCACGGCGTACACGGTGAACGCCCAGGCCGCGGACGCCGACGGCCTGGTGGCCGCGTCCACCTCCGCCTTCACCACGCTCACGCCCGAGAAGCAGGTGTCCACCAACGACAACATCGGCGACGGCCAGACGTACGGCGTGGGCATGATCGTCAAGGTGGACTTCAGCACGAAGGTCGTGAACAAGGACGCCGTCGCCAAGGCGATCACCTTCGAGACGGACAACGGCACCGAGGTGAAGGGGCACTGGTTCGACGACAATCGGCTGGACTTCCGCCCGGCCGACTACTGGAAGCCGGGCACCAGGGTGACCATCCACTACCGGCTGAAGAACGTCGAGGTCGCCCCGGGCGTGTGGGGCGACGTCGACAAGGACGAGCCGTTCAGTATCGGCCGCTCCCAGGTCTCCACCGCGGACGCCGCCACGCACCAGATGACGGTCGTCCGGGACGGCAAGAGCACCACCGTGCCCGCCACGCTCGGCGACGCGAAGCACCCGTCGTGGGGCGGCACCATGGTGATCATGTCCAAGGAGAAGGTCACCCACATGAACTCCCAGACCGTCGGCCTCGGCAACGAGTACGACATCCCCGCCGTCCCGCACGCGATGCGGCTGACCAGGAGCGGCACCTACCTCCACGGCAACTACTGGTACGAGGGCGACCCCTTCGGCAAGGCGAACACCAGCCACGGCTGCGTCGCGCTCAAGGACACCGAGGGCGGCAGCGACACCTCCAGCGCGGGGGCGTTCTTCAACAGCTCGCTGATCGGCGACGTCGTCACGATCGTGAACACCAAGGAGAAGACCGTCGCCCCCGACAACGGCCTGGGCGGCTGGAACCTCCCCTGGGCGAACTGGTAACCCCCACCCGCCCCGGCCGGCTCCAGAAGCCGACGGACTGCCACCGACCGCGACAGCGACAGCGGATCCGCCGTGCAAGAGGCCCCCGGGCCCCTCCTCACCACGGCGGCTCCGCCACGCCTGGGCGCGGCCTCGGGCAGGCGTCAGGCGTCAGGCGTCAGGCGGGCATGCCCGGCTCGGCGAGACCGCTCTCGTAGGCGATGATGACCAGTTGGGCCCGGTCCCGGACGTTCAGCTTGGCCAGAAGGCTGCTCACATGCGTCTTCACGGTGGGCAGGCTGATCACCAGCCGCTGGGCGATCTCGGCGTTCGACAGCCCGTTCGCGATCAGCACGAGCACCTCCTGCTCCCGCCTGGTGAGCCCGACGAGCCGCGGAGCCGGCCGCGCCGTCGGCCGGGTGCGGGAGACGGTCTCGATCAGGCGGCGTGTGACCGTGGGCGCCAGGACGGCCTCGCCGGTGGCGATGACGCGAATGCCGGCGACCAGGTCCGAGGGCGAGGCGTCCTTCAGCATGAATCCGCTCGCGCCCGCCTGGAGGGCCGGGTAGACGTACTCGTCCATGTCGAACATCGTCAGGGCCAGCACCCGTACGCCGGCCATGGTCTCGTCGGAGCAGATCTCCCGGGTGGCCGCGATGCCGTCCATGACGGGCATCCGCAGGTCCATCAGGACGACGTCGGGCCTGAGCTCCCGGGCGAGTTCCACCGCCCGGGCGCCGTCACCGGCCTCGCCGACGGTCTCCATCCCCGGTGTCGAGTCGACGAGGACGCGGAAGCTCCCGCGCAACAGCGCCTGATCGTCCGCGATCAGCACCCGGACCGCCTCGGCCATCCCGCATTCCCCGCAAACTGCTCATCGAGCCCTCGAAGTCCGCGATTCTAGCAGCAGCGCCTGTTCCGTCCCCTCAACTGCCTTTGGACATAAGCCCTGTTGAGGGCGGTCGGCCGGGGCCGGAGCACCCCGGCCGGCCGCGCCCGTCACGCGACGTCGAGCCCCTCCCCGCCCGTCCCGTCAACCGTCCCAACGCCGGTGGCGCAGCCAGCCGGCCGCCAGTGCCACGACGGTCCACGCGAGGAGGACGGCGAACCCGGTGAGCGCGTCGTCCGAGCCGACCGTGAGCATCCGCATGCCGGCCCGGTCGGGGAGGTACCGGACCATCTCCTTGGTCGCGCCGATGGTGGACAGGATCTGGGAGCCGGCGAGCACCATCGGGAGCAGGACGGCCAGCGGGACGACGGCGCCGCGGGCCGTCGAGGCCACGCCCGCCGCGAACAGGCTCATCATCGTCAGATAGACCACGGCGCCGGCGAGGGCGCGGGGGACACCACTCGTGTCGATGCCGGCGCCGTGGGGACCGAGGGCGAACTGCGTGAGCAGGTAGCCGAGGACGGTGACGGGGATCGCGACGGCCACCGCGGCGGCGGCGGTGACGGCCGCCTTCGCCAGGTAGAGCCGCCCGCGCCGGGGCACGGCGAGCAGCGAGACCCGCATCATGCCGGACGAGTACTCGCTCGAGACGAGGAGCACGGCGAACACGATCAGCGCCAGCTGGCCGTAGAGGACTCCGTCCATGCCGGTCTGCTCGGGGGTGAAGTCGGAGCGGAGCAGGGGGTTGTCGGACTCGATCGCCTTCCTCGCGGACCAGCCGCCCAGGGCGGAGAGGAAGAGGCTGGCGGGGGCGAACAGCAGCAGCGCGACGAACGTGCCGCGGACGCCGCGCAGTTTGGTGAACTCGGCCCGCATGGCCGCGGCCGTCTCAGACACGGGTGCTGCTCCCTTCGGGGCCGGTGAGCTTGAGGAAGGTGTCCTCGAGCGATCCCGTGTGGGTGCTCAGCTCTTCGAGCGGGAGGTCGCCCGCCGCGGCCAGCCGGTTGATCTCGGCCGCCGTCATGCCGTCGACCTCCAGGCTGCCGTCGTGCGCGAGGCTCAGCGAGGCGCCGTTCCGTTCCAGTTCCCGGTGCAGGCGCAGGGGTTCGGAGGTCCGCACCCGCACGTAGGTCCGTGCGTGGCGCCGGATGAACTCCTCCGTGCCGGTCTGGGTAAGCAGTCGTCCGCGGCCGATGACGACCAGGTCGTCCGCGACCACGGACATCTCGGCCATCAGGTGGCTGGAGACGAGGACGGTCCGGCCCTCGGCGGCCATCGAGCGCAGCAGGTCGCGCAGCCATCGGATGCCCTCGGCGTCCAGGCCGTTGACCGGCTCGTCGAGCACCAGGACGGGCGGGTCGCCGAGCAGGGCCGCGGCCAGGCCGAGCCGCTGTCCCATGCCGAGGGAGAACGTGCCGACCCGCCGCCGGGCCGCTCCGGTCAGGCCGACCGCCTCCAGGACCTCCGCGACCCGTCGCCGGTCGATCCGGTTGCTCTGCGCGATCCAGCGCAGATGGTCGGCGGCGGTCAGGCTGCGGTGCGCGACCGCCGTCTCCAGCAGGGCGCCGACCTGCCGGGCGGGGTACGTCAGTTCGTGATAGGGGCGGCCGCCGATGAGGGCGGTTCCGGCATCCGGGCGGGTGAGGCCGAGGATCATGCGCATCGTCGTGGACTTCCCGGCCCCGTTGGGGCCCAGGAATCCGGTGACGGCGCCCGGCCGCACCGTGAAGGTGAGGCCTGCCACGACGGTGGTCTCCCCGTACCGCTTGGTCAGGTTCTGGACTTCGATCACGGGACGAGTCTCGTCGGGCGGGCCGGCCGGCCGCATCGGTCCGGGGTCGGGATTCCGCGGCGGCCCGCGCGGGCCGAACCCATACCTGCGGATGAGTCCGGCACCCGGGAACGGGTCGGGCTCAGTACGGCAGTGTCACCACGATCCGAAAGCCGCCGCCCGGCCGCGGCCCGGCGCCAAAGGTGCCGCTGTGCGCGGCGACCCGCTCCTTCATCCCGACCAGGCCCATCCCCCCGACGGGCACGGTGGGCCGGTGCCCGGGCCCGGGGCCCTCGTCGGTGATGTCGATCGTCAACGTGCCCTGGACGGCCGCGATCCGGACCCGGCAGCGGGTGGGCGCGGCATGCTTGACGACGTTGGTCAGGGCCTCCTGGACGATCCGGAACACGGACAGCGCGACACCGTTCGGGGGCTCCTCCTCGTACTCGCTCCGCAGGTCGACGCGGACTCCGGCGGCCTCGGCCGTGCGCACCAGGGCCGGCAGGTCCGTCAGCCCCTGGACCGGCCGCAGGTCGCCGGCGCCGCCGTCCTGCTCGCGGCGCAGCACCTTGAGGGTGGCCCGCATGTCACGCAGCGCCCGGCGGCTGATGTCCTCGATCACCGCCAGGGCTTCCCGCGCCTCCTCGGGGCGGGTGGCGGCCACGTGGTTGGCGACGCTCGCCTTGATCGCGATCACGCCCACGCTGTGGGTGACGACGTCGTGGATGTCACGGGCGATGCGCAGGCGTTCCTCGGCCTTCGCCTGCTCGGCCGCGTGCTCGATGGCGCGCCGCAGGCTCTCCCGCCGTTCCCTGACCGCGGCCCCCGTCGCCCAGGTGGCGCCGAGGACGAGCACTCCGAGCACGACCTGTACGGCCCTGCTCCCGCCCTGGTACCCCTGCCCTCCCGACACCGTCATCAGGACCGCGCCGGCCGTGCACAGCCCGGCGACGAGGGCCACGGAAAGCCCCGGTCGCCCCCTCCTGGTGGTGGCCACCAGGTACAGGGCGTAGGCGGCGGCGAGGAAGGGGGTCGGCCCGACCCCGGCGACCAGCGCCACCCAGGCGGCGGTGAACGCGACCGCGAACACCGGGACCGGCCACAGCCTCCGTACGACCAGCGGCAGCGCGGTGCCCAGGGACAGCAGCCACACGGCGGTGGCGCTCACCTCGCCGCCGTCGGCCGGACGCAGCACCGACACCTGCGGGAGGATCACGAACCCGAGCGCGGCCAGCACGTCCAGTGTGATCAGGCGCCGACGAGGAGCATTACCCATGTGCCGAACGTAGGGGGCCGGTTCGAGGCGCGTCCAGTACGGGCGTGGATCAAGGTCGGCGTGTACCGCAATTCGCCCTGCGGGTGTACTGTCGCCCGCCGGCGACCAGGCCCATTGGTCCACACCATATGCCTGTCGACAATGCCCCCCCTGTCTCTGGATAAACATCCGTTCCTCGGGAAACAGTCGTCACCTCCCCGTTTCGGCCACCGTCCGCCGCGCCCGCACGGTGCCCGGCGCGGAGGGAGGGCAACCGGTGACGGGGCCGCGCCGGGCCCGTGGCCCCAGGGACTCCGGGCTCACCCGCGAGCCCAGGGGACCGCCGGCGTCCCCGCGCCACACCCGTCCGGCGAAGACATACCGGATGACCGGATAGTCACTCATCAAGCGGAACGATCCCTTGCAGTTAAGAGCGGAACTTGCGTTTCGATCATTCGTCTACCCATACTCGCTGGAGCACCGGACCGGCCTTTCTCCTGCAAAGAATGACGCACCGAAGAAAAACGAGCCGTACGACGTGCCAAACGGGGGACGTACAAATGGAGATCAACCTGTTCATCATCAGCGACAATCCGGTTTCACTCGCCGGACTGGAGACAATCATCGAACAGGATGGCAGATTCACACTCGTCGGCCGGGCCGTGGGCGTCCTCGACGGCATGCGATGTCTCGAGAACACCGAATTACAGCCGCACGTGGTCATCCTGGGCGAGCCGTCCTCGAAGAGGTCCATCTACGAGAACGCCCAGCAGATCGTCTCGACATTCCGCCGCCACAAGACCAGGCCCAAAATGATGGTGGTGTCGCAGAACGACGACGACGACGCCGTCTTCACCGCCCTGCGCGTCGGGGTCAGCGGATACCTCTCGCACATGAGGTCCTCCGAGGAACTCCTCCACTCCATCGAGATCGTGGCCAAGGGGGGCGCCGTCTTCAGCCGGACCATCGCCTCCCGGCTCAGCCAGCATTTCTCCACCGTGCGGATCCTGCCGGAGACGACCGGGCTGTCCGAACTGACCAGCAGGGAACTCGAGATCCTGGAACTGGTCGCCGGCGGACTGAGCAACCACCAGATCGCCCGTCGGATCTTCCTGGCGGAAAAGACCGTACGCAATTACGTCTCGCGGATCTTCGCGAAACTGGAGGTGCACGACCGGGCCTCCGCCGCCGTGCTGGCCCGCGACGCCGGTCTCGGAAAGGAGACACGGGAAGTCCGCACCGCGTAGCACGAGTTCACCTCAGGCGTGGCATGACATAGCTCTGCCGAACGCGCCTGACCCGCAGGAAGAAGCTCCGGTTGGAGCGGGTGGCCGACGTCGGCCCCGCCGAGCCGGGGCTTCGGCGTGCCATGCCCGAAATCAGCATTCCGGCCCCATCGGAACACAAGGAGTGAACGAGTCGTGTCCCCCACCGAGTTGCCCCTCGTCTGCCTTCCCTTCGCGGGCAGCGGAGCCGGGTTCTACCGCGCCTGGAACGTCGCACCGCCCGGCCTCAAGGTCGTACCCCTCCAACTTCCCGGCCGCGAGGAGCTGTTCCTGGAGGAGCCGTTCACCGACGCGTCGGAGGCCGCCGCCGTCCTCGCCCCGCGAATACTGGAACTCGTGGGCGGCGAGGCGCCGTTCGCGCTGTTCGGCCACAGCCTGGGTGCCGTCCTCGCGTACGAGCTGGCCCGCGAGCTGGGCGGACGCTCCGGACTCCGCCACCTCTTCGTGAGCGGATCCCCCGGCCCCGGCAGCGGGCGCGAGCGGCGGGCGACCGGGCTGGACGACGAGGAGTTCCTGGCCCGCGTCGGCGAGTTCGCCGGCTACCGGCACGCGGCCTTCGACGACCCCGACCTGCGGGAGCTGCTCCTGCCCCTGCTGCGCGCCGACGTGGCGATGCACGAGGACTACGTCCCCGCCTCCGACACCCCGCTGCCGCTCCCGGTCACCTCGCTGCGCGGCGCCGACGACGGGCTCGTCTCCCGGACGCAGGCCGAGGAGTGGCGGAGCACCACCGGGGCGTCCTTCGACTACCGGGAACTGCCCGGCAGTCACATGTACCTGGTCGACTCCCCGGAGGTGCTGCTGACCACGGTCGCGCAGGTACTCTCCGACGGCGGCTCCGCCCCGGCCGACGCCGACCGCGGAGGGTCGCCGTGCAGCTGAAGGGCAAGACGGCCGTGATCACGGGGGCGGCGCGCGGGCTCGGCCGCGCCTGTGCCGTCCGCTTCGCGGCGGAGGGCGCCGACCTGCTGCTGCTCGACATCGCCGACGACCTCCCCGGCGTGGGCTACCCCATGGGCTCGGCCGCCCAGCTCGCGCACACGGCCGACCTGTGCGCGCGGCACGGCGTCACGGTGCTCCCGGCCCACTGCGACGTGCGCGACCTCCGAAGGGTCACCTCGGTCGTGGCGGAGTGCCTCGACCGGTTCGGACGGCTGGACGTCCTGGTCAACGGCGCGGGGATCGCCGCGCCCTCCGGCCGCAGGGTCCACGAGATCACCGAGGACGAGTGGTCGCTCATGCTGGACGTCGACCTGTCGGGCGCCTGGCGGATGACCAAGGCCGTGGTCCCGGCGATGATCGAGCAACGCTCGGGAAGCATCATCAACATCGCCTCGACGGCCGGTCTCGTGGGCTACCGGCACTTCGCCGGCTACGTCGCCGCCAAGCACGGCATGATCGGCCTGACCAAGGCGGCGGCACTGGACTACGCGCCGCACCGCGTCCGGGTGAACGCGCTCTGCCCCGGCTCCGTCCGGGACGACCCGCTGGTCGAGGGCCGGATGCTCTCCGAGATAGCGCGCTCGCTCGACGTCCGCGTCGACGAACACGAGGAGGTGTTCGTCCAGGCCCAGCCGATGAACGCCCTCATCGAGCCCCCGGACGTCGCCGGTGCGGCCCTCTGGCTGGCGGGCGACGACTCGCGCCAGGTGACCGGCAGTGTGCTCACGGTCGACGGCGGCTTCAGCGCCCGGTGACCGTGCCCGCCCGCCCCCCTTCGGAGAGGGAGATCTGATGACCGTACGCACTCCTGCCTGCCACAGCCTGGTGGTACGCGCCCGGTACCCGGTCGACCGGGAACAGAGCCGGACGTTGTTCGAACAAGAGAGCAGGGAACGGCCGGAGCCGGCGGGGTCGAGGCTGTGGACCCTGCCACTCGCGGTGGACTCCTCGACCGGCCCCGGGCACGCCCGCGTCCGCCAGGAGGCCGAGCGGCCCCTGCACCCCTGCGGACCCCCGTTGCGCGCCGTGCTCGTGGAGTACGCCGACGGGGTCGTCGACGCGGTCCTGGTGGCGCGGCGTTCGGTGCCCTACGGCGTCCTCGTACGGCTGGCGGCGCTCCTCCTGGACGGTGAGCCCCTCGACGGCGACCCGCTGCCCTCCCTCGACACACCGGACGCGCAGGACGCGCAAGACGGGTCGGACGGGGACACCACGCCGCTCACGGTGCCCTGGGGCCTGGGGGACCGCCAGGCGCCGGACCCCACCGCCGCCGGGACGGTCCCGCTGACGGACCGTCCGGAGTGGCCCGGGGAGGAGCCGCTGGTGGCCGCGGCGGCGCTGGCGCTGGCGCGCTACCAGGGCGGGCCGGAGGCGCGCATCGCGGTGTTCGACCGCGCGTTCCGGATGGGCGGTCCCGCGGTGCGCTCCGTCCGGGTCGACGCGGACGGCACGGTCGCGGACCTCCTCGCGGCCGGCACCGGCACTCCGCTGCCCGGCGCTGCGGTCGCGAGCGTGGGCGTGGTCCTCGGTGACGCCGCCTCCGGGACGTCCTACACCCCGTTCCCGGGTTCCGGGTTCTCCCTGCTCCTCCATCTGGAACGGCAGCCCGACGGCACCTGCGCCGTCCGCCTCCACCACGATCCGCGCACGGTGGCCCCGTTGACCGCGGAGTGGTTCGGACGGAGCGTCCTGCACCTGGCCCAGCGGCTGCGCACCCTGCCCGGGACGACTCCGACGGCGCGGCTGGGCCTGCTGGACCACGCCGCGGCCGAGGCCGTGACCCGGCTGGGCGGCTTCCGTCCCGCGGCCGACCCCTGCGAGCCCGCGCCCGCCGGGCCCGGGCCGGAGCGGCGGACGCCGCCGGAGACCATCGACGGGCGGATCGCGGAGCTGGCCCGGCAGCGGCCGGACGCCGTCGCGGTGACCGACGACGAGAGCAGTCTGACGTACGGCCAGCTGGACGACCGGGCGGAGCGGGTAGCCGCCGGGCTGCGCGCCCTCGGGGTGGGCGGCGCACGGGTGGGGGTGTGCCTGGAGCGGGACACCACGCTCGTCGCCACCCTGCTGGGCGTGCTGAAGGCGGGCTGCGCCTACGTCCCGATGGACGCCCGGTACCCCGAGGAGCGGCTGCGCTACACCGCGACCGACGCCCGTGTGCCGGTCGTCATCGGGGACCCGGCGCGCTTCCCCCGGATCGAGGGGGTGACCGTGGTCTCGCCCCAGGAACTGACGGACGCGCAGGAACCCCTGGAGACCGGGAAGACCGGCAACACCGACACGGCCGCCTACGTCATCTACACCTCGGGATCCACCGGCCGCCCCAAGGGGGTCGTGGTCCCCCACCGCAACGTGCTGGCCCTGGTCGGTGCCACGTCCGCGGACCTCGGGCTCGGACCGGACGACGTGTGGACGTTCTTCCACTCCAGCGCCTTCGACTTCTCCGTGTGGGAGATCTGGGGCTGCCTGCTCACCGGGGGCCGGCTGGTCGTCGTACCGCACTGGGCGGCCCGTGACCCGGACGAGTTCCACGAGCTGCTGGCCCGGCGGCGGGTGACCGTCCTCAGCCAGACCCCGTCCGCGTTCTCCCAGCTCATCGAGGCCGACACCCGGTCGGCCCCGGGCGCCGCACCGCTCGCCCTGCGGCTGGTCGTCTTCGGCGGCGAACCGCTGAACACGGCGATGCTGGGGCGGTGGTTCGCCCGTCACTCCCCCGCCCGGTGCCGGCTGGTCAACATGTACGGCATCACGGAGACGACCGTCCACGTCACCGCGCAGGAGGTGACCCCGCGCGAGGTCCTGGAGCGGTCCCGGTCCGTGGGCCGGGCGCTGCCCGGCTGGTGGGTGTCGGTCCGGGACGAGCACGGCCACGTCCTGCCGCCGGGGCCCGCCGGTGAGATCTACGTGGGTGGTGCCGGGGTGGCCGACGGCTATCTCGGCCGTCCCGAGCTGACGGCGGACCGTTTCGTCGACGACCCGGTGACCGGGGAGCGGGTGTACCGCAGCGGCGACCGGGGCCGGCTGAGGCCGGACGGCCGGCTAGACCACCTCGGCCGGCTGGACAACCAGGTGAAGGTGCGGGGCCACCGGATCGAGCTGGACGAGATCACCTCCGTCCTGGCCTCGGACCCCGGGGTCGCCGACGCGGCGGTCGTCTTCCGGGAGGGCGAGGCGGGGGACCCGGCCGGCGCCCGCATCGACGCCTACGTGGTGCTCCGGGACGGCGGTTCGGTGGACCAGGTCTGGCGGACGGCCCGGCGCGTGCTGCCGGACCACATGCTGCCGGCCGGCCTCACCGGGGTGTCCGGCATCCCGCTGACCCTCAACGGCAAGCCGGACCTCTCCCGGCTCCCGGCCCCGTCCACCGGCCCCACCCCGGCCCCGGCTCCGACCGCGGCACCGGCACCGGCACCGGTCACGGACCGGGACGGCGCCACGGCGGATCCGAAGGCGAAGGGCGGCGACCTCGGGACCGAGATCCTCGCCGTGTGGTCCGGTCTGCTGGGCGTCGACGTGGAACCCGACGGCAACTTCTTCGAACTCGGCGGCAACTCCCTCCTGGTGGTCCGCATGCTGTCGGACCTGCGGCAACGGGGGCTGCCCAAGGTGACGCCGCGCGAGTTCTACGGGAACTCGACGGCGCGGTCCTTCGTGGAGCTGGTCCTCGGCCGCGTCGGGGAGACCCCGTAGCCGTCCTCGCACTCAGACCAGCGGTGTTCACACCAAGGGAGCGAAGAAGTACGTGACGCGGTGGGCGAAGAGGCCGGTGCCGTCCGTCCGGAAGAAGTCGGCGAACCGCAGGCTCACCGCGTCACCCCCCTTGAGCGTTCCGGTGAAACTGCCGCGCACCGCGGCCTCCCGCCCGGACAGCAGCAGCTGGTCGACCGTGTGCCGGCCGTCGGCGATGACCCGCTCCCCCTGGTAGAAGGCGGTCAGTTCGCCCCGGCCGACCAGGGGCTGGTAGCCCGGCCGTTCGTAGGTCGCGTCGGCGGTGAAGAGTTCCACCAGCTCGTCGAAGCGGTTGGCGTCGACCAGCGCGTAGTAGCGGCGGACCGCGTCCTGGATCGGGGAGGCTCCGGTCATGACTGCATGCTCCCCGCCAGGCTGCGCGGCCGCATGTCGGTCCACTGCCGGTCGATGTACTCCAGGCAGGTGTCGCGGGTGTCCTCGGCGTGGGCGACCGCCCAGCCGCCGGGCACCGCGAGGGAGGCCGGCCACAGGGAGTGCTGCCCCTCGTCGTTGACGAGCACGAGGTAGCCGGCGTCCGGGTCCTCGAACGGGTTCGTCATGGGATGTCCTCATCTCTGCGTCTACGGAATCTCTGCGTCTACGGATCTACGGACTTCTGGAGCTGGTCTCCGGTCTCTCCCCGCGGGCCCGGGGAACCGTGGCCGCGGTTGCCCGGGCCCACGGTTCCCCGGCACTCGGGTCCCCGGCCGACGGTTCCCCGGCCCACGGTTCCCCGGCACGCCGCTCAGGAGAGCCGGCGCATCCTCTCGGCGAGGATCGGCCCGATCACCCGCAGCGCCTCCGGGCCGGCCATCGCGGCGTGGCCGCAGTCGACCGTGCGGTGGTCGAGCGGCCCGTCGATGTACGGGGCCCACATCTCCGGGGTGACCAGGTCGGACGGGTCCTTCCGGGTGGCCGCGAACACGACGGCCTCCGTCGCCACCGGCGTGTGCCGGTGGGCGGGGGTGATCCGGAGGTCGTTGGCCATGACCCGCAGGACGTCGGCGATCCGGTCCTCGGTGAAGTCGGCCACGGCCGCGTGGTGCTCACGGGCCAGCTCCGTGAACCGCGCGTGCGTGAGCGGTTCCCCGTCGCCGACGGGCACCCCGAACGCCGTCAGCAGCGTCCGGTACACCATGGACGTGTCGAGGGTCGCCTCCTCGGCGAGTTCCTCGGCGGTCCTGGGCCGCGCGGGCTGCGCGTCGAGGAGGACCAGGAACGGGACGTCGAACCCGCGCTCCCGCAGCCGGGCCGCCATGGCGTGGGCGACCACCCCGCCGAACGACCAGCCCAGCAACGGGAAGGGGCCCTCGGGACGCAGCCGGAGGAGCTCGGCGATGTAGTCGTCGGCGATCTCCTCGACGCTGCCCGGGAGGTCGTCCGGCTCGGACAGTCCGCGGGCCTGGATGCCGTAGACGGGCACCTCCGCGGGCAGGTGCCGCAGCAGTCCGGCGTACGACCAGCTCAGGCCGCCGCCCGGGTGGACGCAGAACAGCGGCACGCCCTCGGCGCGGGGCCGCAGGGGCAGGACGACACCGAAGGCGTCGGCCGAGCCGTCGTGGTCCGCGTCGAGGCGGCGGGCGAGCCCGGCCACGTCGGAGGTCTCGAACAGGGCGCGCAGCGGCAGCTCCACGCCCAGCACGTCCCGGACTCGGTCGATCAGCCGGGTGGCGAGCAGGGAGTGGCCGCCCAGGTCGAAGAACCCGTCGTCCACGCCGACCCGCTCCACCCCGAGGACCTCGGCGAACAGCCCGGCCAGCACCGCCTCCTGGGGGGAGGCGGGCCCGCGGCCGGCGGCGCCCCGGTCCGGGGCCGGCAGGGCTCGGCGGTCGAGCTTGCCGTTCGGGGTCAGCGGCAGGGCGGGCAGGGTGAGCACAACCGACGGCACCATGTACTCGGGCAGCCGCAGGCGCAGGGCGTCCCGGAGGTCGCGGCGTTCGGCGAGGTGCGGCGCGTCGGCCGGCTCGTCGGGCACCACGTAGGCGACCAGCCGCTGGTCTCCCGGCCGGTCCTCCCGTACCACCGCCACGGCGTGCGCCACGCCGGGCTGTTCCCGGAGCAGGACCTCGATCTCGCCCGGTTCGATCCGGAAGCCCCGGATCTTGACCTGCTGGTCGGCCCGGCCGGCGAACTCCAGCAGGCCGTCCCGGTTCCGGCGCACCAGGTCGCCGGTGCGGTACATGCGGGTGCCGGCCGGACCGTACGGGTCCGCCACGAAGCGCTGGGCGGTCAACCCCGGCTGCCCCAGGTACCCGCGCGCCACGCCGGCACCGGCGATGTACAGCTCGCCCACCACGCCGGGCGGCACCAGGCCGAGGCGCTCGTCGAGGACGTGCACCCGCGTGTTGGCGATCGGCGTTCCGATGGGCGTGCGCTCCGGTGCCGCCCCGGGGGCGATGCCGGCCGCCGTGGACCAGATGGTGGTCTCGGTCGGTCCGTACAGGTTGACGACCTCGGCGGCGCGGGCGGCGAGGGTCCGCGCGAGGTCGGGCGGGAGCGCCTCGCCGCCCACCAGGACCCGGAGCCCGTCGAGGCACTCGGGCTGCTCGTCGGCGAGGGCCCGCCACAGCGTGGGGGTCGCCTGCATGACGGTGGCTCCGGTGGCCCGGAGCAGACCGGCGAGCGCGGCGGGCGTGCGGGCCGTGTCACGGTCGGCGAGCACCAGCGTGGCGCCGCTGGTCAGCGGCAGGCAGAGCTCCAGCACGGAGATGTCGAACCCGACGGTCGTCACACCCAGCCAGCGGTCCCCGGTGGTCAGCGGGAAGCGCGCGGCCATGTCGGCGAGGAAGTTCGACAGCGCCCCGTGCTCCACGACCACGCCCTTGGGCGCGCCCGTGGATCCGGAGGTGTAGAGGACGTAGGCCGGGTCCGCGGCACCGGCGACCGGCGCCGGGTCGGTGTCCGGGCACAGCGCCAGGGCGGCCGCGGTGCCGGGGGCGTCGGTGACGACCGTCGCCGAGGAGGGGCGCTCCGCGAGGGCGCCCGCTCCGGCGCCCGTGGCGACGGCGTCGCTGGTGAGCAGGAGGGCGGGAGCGGCCTCGGTGAGGATGTGCGCCACCCGGGCGCTCGGGAACTCCGGGTCGACCGGCAGGTAGGCCGCGCCCGTCTTGAGGACGCCGAGGAGCGCGGCCACCAGGTCCGCCGACCGCTCGTACATCAGCGCCACCGTGTCGCCCGGTCGGACGCCCCGGGCGAGGAGCCAGTGGGCGATCCGGTTGGCCCGGGCGTTGAGCTGAGCGTAGCTGAGCCGTTCGGCCCCGGCGACCAGGGCCGTGGCCTCGGGCGTCCGGGCCGCCTGCGCGGCGAACAGCTCCGGCACGGTCGTCGCCGGCACGTCCCGGCCGGTGTCGTTCCAGCCCGACAGCAGCTGTCGCCGCTCCTCGGGCGTGAGGATGTCGACCTGGGCCACCGGCAGCTCCGGCCGCGCGGCCAGCCCCTCCAGCAACCGCACCCACCGGCCCAGGAACCCCTCGACGGTGGACCGGTCGAACAGATCGGTCGCGAACTCCGCGACCCCGCGCACCCCGCCACCCGGCTCCTCGACCAGGCTGAGGGTGAGATCGACCCGGGACACACCCGTGCCCACCGGTTCCTCCGCCACCTCCAGGCCGGGCAGTTCGAACCGCGCCTGCTCGGTGTTCTGCAAGGCCAGCATCACCTGGAACAGCGGATGCCGCGCCGCCGACCGCCGGGGGTTCAACTCCTCCACCAGGTACTCGAACGGCACATCCTGATGCGCCAACGCACCCAGACCCGCCTCACGCACCCGGCCGACCAGCTCGGCGAACGACGGATCACCCGACACGTCCGTCCGCAACACCAACGTGTTCACGAAGAACCCGACCAGATCGTCCAGGGACCCGTCGGAGCGACCGGCCACCGGAGAGCCGATGGGGACGTCCTCCCCCGCACCCAGGCGGGACAGCAACACGGCGAGACCCGCCTGCAACACCATGAACAACGTCGCGTTCGACGACCGCGCGAGCTCGCCCAGTGCGCGGTGCAGGTCCGGGCCCAGCTCGAACGACGCCGTCCCTCCCGCGTACGAGGCCACCGCCGGCCGAGCACGGTCGGCAGGCAGGCTCACCTCCTCCGGAAGTTCCGCCAACTGGCCGCGCCAGTAGGCGATCTGGCCGTCGCGCACCTCGTCCAGGACCTCGCGCTGCCACAGCGTGTAGTCCGCGTACTGCACCGGCAGCGGCTCCCACCCCGGCGCCGCACCCTCCAACCGGGCCGTGTACGCCTCCGCCAGATCACGCGCCAGCGGCGCCAACGACCAACCGTCGCCCGCGATGTGGTGCAGCACGACGAGCAGGACGTGCTCCGACGGGCCCGAGGCGAACAACCACGCCCGGAGCGGGATCTCCGCCGCCAGGTCGAAGGCGTACCGGGCGGCCTCGGCCATCGCGTCGCGCAGTCCGCCGGCGTCGACCTCCACCGTCACCAGCGGGACCGGCGCCTCGGTCAGCACCCGCTGGCACGATTCGCCGTCCACCTCCGCGAACACCGTCCGCAGCGACTCGTGCCGGCCCACCACGTCGTCCAACGCGGCCGCCAGCGCACCACGGTCCAACGCGCCCGACAACCGCAGCCCCAAGGGCATGTTGTACGTCGCCGACGGACCCTCCAAGCGGTGCAGGAACCACAGCCGCTGCTGCGCGAACGACAGCGGCAACCGCTCCGGCCGCTCCCCCGCCACCAGCTCCGGCCGCACCACACCGCCGGAAGACAGCCGCTCCGCCAGCCCGGCCACCGTCGACGACTCGAACACCGCACGCAACGGCAGCTCCACACCCAGCACCGACCGCACCCGGCTCACCAGCCGGGCCGCCATCAACGAGTGACCGCCCAGACCGAAGAACCCGTCGTCGATCCCGACCCGGTCGACCCCCAGCACCTCCGCGAACAGGCCGCAGAGGATCTCCTCCTGCGGCGAGCGCGTCGTCCGCACCGACCGCGGCGCGTGGTCGGGGTCGGGGTCGGGCAGGGCGGCCCGGTCGAGCGCACCGTCCGCCGTCAGCGGGAGGGCGGGGACGGGCATGACCACCGCGGGCAGCCGGTGGTCCGGCAGCCGGTGCTTCAGGTCCTCGTGCAGGCGCGACACGGAGAACTGGTTCATGACGAGCGGCACCACGTAGGCCACCGACCGCGTCGCCTCGCCGTCCACCACCACGGCGGCCTCGGCGACGCCGGGCAGTGTCCGCAGGACGGCTTCGATCTCCAGGGCGGCGGCCAACGGGTCCGCGGGGCCGACGAGTTCCAGGTGCCCGTCGTCGGTCCGGCGGCGGGCCAGGTCGCCCGTGCGGTACATCCGCGCGTCCGGCGTGCCGAACGGGTCCGGCACCCAGCGCTCCGGGTCGCTGCCGGCCAGGTCGCTCTCCGCGCCCCTGGCGTACAGCTCGCCCACGACACCCCGTGGCACGAGTCGGAGGTTCCGGTCCAGGACGTAGTCCAGCCGCGACAGTTCGCGGTGTTCGTCGGGGGTGAGGATGTCGGCCTGGCCGACCGGCAGCTCCGGCCGCGCGGTCAACGCCTCCAGCAAGCGCACCCACCGGTCGAGGAGCACCTCGACGGTGGACCGGTCGAACAGGTCCGTCGCGAACTCCGCGACACCCCGCATCCCGCCGCCGGGCTCCTCGGCGAGGCTGAGCGTGAGATCGACCCGGGACACACCCGTGCCCACCGGCTCCTCCGCCACCTCCAGACCCGGCAGTTCGAACCGGGCCTGCTCGGTGTTCTGCAACGCCAGCATCACCTGGAACAGCGGATGCCGCGCCGCCGACCGCCGGGGGTTCAACTCCTCCACCAGGTACTCGAACGGCACATCCTGATGCGCCAGCGCACCCAGACCGGCCTCACGCACCCGGCCCACCAGCTCGGCGAACGACGGATCACCCGACACGTCCGTCCGCAACACCAACGTGTTCACGAAGAACCCGACCAGATCGTCCAGCGCCTCGTCCGAACGCCCCGCCACCGGCGAACCGATGGGGACGTCCTCCCCCGCACCCAACCGGGACAACAGCACGGCCAACGCCGCCTGGAGCACCATGAACACCGTGGCGCCATGGGCACGCGCCACCTCGCCGACGGCACGGTGCAGAGCCGGATCGAGGACGAAGGACGTCATGTCGCCGGCGTACGAGGCCACGGCCGGCCGGGCCCGGTCGGCGGGCGGGCTCACCTCCTCGGGAAGATCCGCCAACTGACCACTCCAGTAGGCGATCTGGCCGTCGAGAACGTCGTCCATGACCTCACGCTGCCACAGCGTGTAGTCCGCGTACTGCACCGGCAGCGGCTCCCACCCCGGCGCCGCACCCTCCAGCCGGGCCGCATAGGCCTCGGCCAGATCACGGGCCAGCGGCGCCATGGACCAGCCGTCGCCCGCGATGTGGTGCAGCACGACGAGCAGGACGTGCTCCGACGGACCGGTACCGAACAGCCAGGAACGGATGGGCAGTTCAGCCGCCAGGTCGAAGGCGTACCGCGCGGCCTCGTCCAACTCCCGGCGCAAAACTGCCGGTTCGACCTCGGACACCTCGAACGGCACCCGCACCCCGGTCAGCACCCGCTGGCACGGCTCGCCGTCCACCTCCGCGAACACCGTCCGCAGCGACTCGTGCCGGCCCACCACGTCATCCAACGCGGCCGCCAACGCACCCCGGTCCAACGCGCCCGACAACCGCATCGCCAACGGCATGTTGTACGTCGCCGACGGACCCTCCAACCGGTGCAGGAACCACAACCGCTGCTGCGCGAACGACAACGGCAACCGCTCCGGCCGCACCCCCGCCACCAGCTCCGGCCGCGCCACCGCAACCGAAGCCAGCCGCTCGACCAGCCCGGCCACCGTCGGCGACTCGAACACCGCACGCAACGGCAGTTCCACGCCCAGCACCGACCGCACACGACTCACCAGCCGCGTCGCCAGCAGCGAATGCCCGCCCAGGTCGAAGAAGTCGTCGTCGATCCCGACCCGGTCGGCCCCCAGCACCTCCGCGAACACCTCGCACAACGCCGCCTCACGCGCCGAACGGGGCCCCCGGCCATCCTCCGACACCGACCCGCCGAAGTCGGGCACCGGCAACGCCGCCCGGTCCACCTTCCCGCTCGGCGTCAGGGGAAGCCGGTCCAGGGGGACGACGGCCGCCGGGACCATGTGGTCCGGCAAGGCGGCCCGCAGGTGTTCCCGGAGCTGCCGGGTGTCGATCCCGGCGCCCTCCTCCCGCACCGCGTAGGCCACCAGGGTGTTCTCCCGGGCGACGACCAGGGCCTGGCGAACCGCCGGATGGGTGGTGAGAGCCGCCTCGATCTCGGCCGGCTCGATCCGGAAGCCCCGGATCTTGACCTGCTGGTCGGCCCGGCCGAGGAACTGGAGGACCCCGTCGGTCGTCCAGCGGGCGAGGTCTCCCGTGCGGTACATGCGGTCGCCGGGTGCGCCGAAGGGGTTGGCCACGAACCGCTCGGCCGTCACCCCCGGCCGCCGCAGGTAGCCGTCGGCCAACTGGACTCCGGCGATGTACAACTCGCCGGGGGCGCCGGGAGCCACCGGTCGCAGCGCCGCGTCGAGCACGTACAGGCGGGTGTTCCAGACCGGCCGGCCGATGGGTACGACCCCCGGGTCGGCGACGCTGTGCCAGGAGGTGACGTCCACCGCGGCCTCGGTCGGGCCGTAGAGGTTGTGCAGTTCCGCCTGGGGCAGCGTGTCGTGGAACCGCGCGGCCAGGTCTGCCGGGAGCGCCTCCCCGCTGCACATCACCCGAGTCAGGCCGGTGCAGCGGGCGGTGGACTCGTCGGCGAGGAACGCTTCCAGCATGGACGGCACGAAGTGGACGGTGGTGACGGCCTCCGTCTGGATCAGCCGGCTCAGGTACGCCGGGTCCCGGTGGCCTCCGGGTTCCGCGACCACGAGCGTGGCGCCGGTGACGAGCGGCCAGAAGAACTCCCAGACGGAGACGTCGAAGCTCGACGGGGTCTTCTGGAGCACCCGGTCGTCGGGGCCGAGCCCGTACTCGTCCTGCATCCACAGGAGCCGGTTGACGATGGCCCGCTGCGGGACGACAACGCCCTTGGGGCGCCCGGTGGAACCCGAGGTGTAGATCACGTAGGCGGGAAGGCCGGGGTGCTGTTCGACGGCCGGCCCGGTGGCGTCACCGCCGTCCCCGTCGAGCAGCCCGCTGATCAGGTCGAGGTCGTCGACCACGTACGCGGGCTCCGCGTCACGGCACATGAACGCGGTGCGCTCCGCCGGGTAGTCCAAGTCCAGCGGCAGGTACGCGGCACCGGCCTTGTGCGTGGCCAGGAGCACGGCGACCAGTTCGACCGACCTGGGCAGTGCCACGGCCACCGTGTCGCCCGGTCGGACGCCCTGGGCGATGAGCCAGTGGGCGATCCGGTTGGCCCGGGCGTTCAGCTGCGCGTAGGTGAGCCGTGCGGCCCCGGCGACCAGGGCCGTGGCCTCGGGCGTCCGGGCCGCCTGCGCGGCGAACAGCTCCGGCACGGTCGTCGCCGGCACGTCCCGGCCGGTGTCGTTCCAGCCCGACAGCAGCTGGTGCCGCTCCTCGGGCGTGAGGATGTCGGCCTGGCCGACCGGCAGTTCCGGCCGCGCGGCCAGCCCCTGCAACAAGCGCACCCACCGGTCGAGGAACAGCTCGACGGTGGACCGGTCGAACAGGTCCGTCGCGAACTCGGCGATTCCCCGCATCCCACCGCCGGGCCGCTCGGCGAGGCTGAGCGTGAGGTCCATCCGGGACACGCCCGTGCCCACCGGTTCCTCCGCCACCTCCAGGCCGGGCAGTTCGAACCGCGCCTGCTCGGTGTTCTGCAAGGCCAGCATCACCTGGAACAGCGGATGCCGCGCCGCCGACCGCCGGGGGTTCAACTCCTCCACCAGGTACTCGAACGGCACATCCTGATGCGCCAGCGCACCCAGACCGGCCTCACGCACCCGGCCCACCAGCTCGGCGAACGACGGATCACCCGACACGTCCGTCCGCAGCACCAGCGTGTTCACGAAGAACCCGACCAGGTCGTCCAGGGACCCGTCGGAGCGACCGGCCACCGGAGAGCCGATGGGGACGTCCTCCCCCGCACCCAGGCGGGACAGCAACACGGCGAGACCCGCCTGCAACACCATGAACAACGTCGCGTTCGACGACCGCGCGAGCTCGCCCAGTGCGCGGTGCAGGTCCGGATCGAGGGCGAAGGTGGTCACGTCACCCGTGTACGAGGCGACTGCCGGCCGCACGCGGTCGGCGGCCAGGCTCACCTCCTGCGGGAGCTCCTCCAACTGGCCGCGCCAGTAGGCGATCTGGCCGTCGCGCACCTCGTCCAGGACCTCGCGCTGCCACAGCGTGTAGTCCGCGTACTGCACCGGCAGCGGCTCCCACCCGGGCGCCGCCCCCTCCAGCCGGGCCGTGTACGCCTCGGCCAGATCACGGGCCAGCGGCGCCATGGACCAGCCGTCGCCCGCGATGTGGTGCAGCACGACGAGCAGGACGTGCTCCGACGGACCGGTACTGAACAGCCAGGACCGAATGGGCAGTTCAGTCGAAAGGTCGAAGGCGTACCGCGCGGCCTCGTCCAACTCCCGGCGCAAGACTGCCGGTTCGACCTCGCACACCTCGAACGCCGCCCGGACCCCGGTCAGCACCCGCTGGCACGGCTCGCCGTCCACCTCCGCGAACACCGTCCGCAGCGACTCGTGCCGGCCCACCACGTCATCCAACGCGGCCGCCAACGCACCCCGATCCAGCACACCGGACAGCCGCATGG
>NZ_LFVW01000087.1:0-24295 GCF_001182915.1 Kitasatospora sp. MY 5-36 | reverse complement strand
GGCGTGGCCGGCTGCCTGCCAGGCGTCGGCGAACGCGGCGGCGGCCGCGCGGGAGGCGTCGTCGCGGCTGTGGCCGATCGCGACGCCGTGCAGGGGTGGGCGGCGGTGGTCGGCGAGCAGGCGCAGCAGGGCCGCGAGTTCGGGGGCGGTGTGGGGGGCGGGTGCGGGGAGGTCGCCGTAGGCGGTCGGCCCGGGTTCGGGGAGGAGCGGGGAGCGGTCGGGTGCGGGGCGGGGGTTCACGGGGTGCGGTCCTTCCGGCGGGTCTTCCACTGCCGGTACTTCTCGGGCAGGCACACCGAGCAGGGCCGGTAGGCGGCGGCGATCGCGGTGGCCTCGTCGGCGAAGAAGACGCGGTGGCGCACGTAGCCGCCGGCGGCGATGGTGCGCAGGGCGGAGGGGCAGTCGAGGCGGCCGTAGAGGCGGCCCCGGCGGTGGCCGCCGAGGGTGCCGGGCGTGGTGCTGGAGTAGGGGCGGTTGTCGGGTCCGGTCAGGGTGTAGCGGCGGGACGGGACCGGGGCGGCGCCGACGGTGGGCGCAGCGGTGTCGGCGGTGCCGGCGGTGGGCTCGGGTGTGCCGGTGGCGGCCATGGCGGCGGGGCCTCAGGCGTCGTGGAAGACGAGGCCGAGGGTGTGGCGGCGGCCGGTGCGCACGATGCTGACGCCGTGGCGGACGGGGCCGGCGCGGTGGCCGCGGGCCGAGGGGACGGGGCGGTCACGGGTGGTGAAGACCAGGCCGTGGCCCTGGGGGACGACGGTCGCGGTGCCGCGGGACTGGGCGCGGGGGCGCTGTTCGACGAGGAGGAACTCGCCGCCGGTGTAGTCGGTGCCGTGGGCGTCGAGGCCGATGACCACCTGGAGGGGGAAGACGAGGTCGCCGAAGACGTCGCGGTGCAGGGCGTTCCAGTCGCCGGGGCCGTAGCGCAGCAGGATCTGGGAGCTCTTGTCCTGGCCGGCGGCGTGGCACATGGCGGTCCACTCGGCGAGGGTGTCGGGCCAGGGGGCGGGGCGGCGGAGCTTGTCTGCCCAGGTGCGGGCGACGGTGAGCAGGTGGGGGTAGAGGGCCTCGCGCAGGACGGCGACGGGTTCGGGCAGGTCGTGGGTGAAGTAGCGGTACTGGCCGGAGCCGAAGCGGTGGCGGGCCATGTCGACGGTGGTGCGGAACAGTTCGGGCCGGTCGTAGAGCGCGGCGAGCTCCCGGCACTGGGCGGGGTCGAACAGGCGGGGCGTCGGGGCGCAGCCGTGGGTGTCGAGTTCGGCGGTCAGGGCGGTCCAGTCGGCGGTGTCGAGGGCGCGGACGGCGGCCTGGACGCTGCCGGCGGCGGTGTCGGGGACGGTCTCGGGGGCGAGGGTGTTCACGGGGTGTCCTGGTGGTGAGCGGGCGGGCGCGCGGTCAGCGGGCGTTGTGGAAGATCACGCCGAGCGTGGTGCGGCGCCCGGACTCGACGGCGTTGGTGCCGTGGCGCATCGGGTGGCGCCGGTAGCCGCGGCTGCCCTGGACGGGGCGGTGCTGGACGGGGAAGACCAGGGCCTGGCCGAGGCGCGGCCGCACCACGATCGCGCGGGACTGCGAGCGGGGCCGCTGTTCGACGAAGACGTTCTCCCCTCCGGTGAAGTCCTCGCCGGGCCGTTCCAGCATGATCGTGGCCTGCAGCGGGAAGACGAGGTCGCCGTAGACGTCCTGGTGCAGGCAGGCGTGGTCGCCCGGACCGTAGCGCAGGACCAGCGGGGTGGGACGGTGCTGGCCCGCGGCGGCGCACTCGGCGTGCAGCTCGGCGAGGGTGAGGGGGAAGGTCCGCTCGCCCAGCCGCGCCGCCCACTGGTTGGCGATCCGCGCCAGCGGCGGGTACAGCCGCTCCCGCAGCGCGTCCAGGACCGGTACGGCGGCCGGGTCGGCGTAGTACCGGTAGGTGCCGCGGCCGAAGCCGTAGCGCTGCATCACCACGGTGGAGCGGAACAGGCCGTCGTCGTCGAAGGTGTCGGCGAGCTCCCGGCACTGGGCGGGCGACAGCAGGGGCCCGGTGAGTGCCACCCCGTCCCGGTCCAGCTGCTCCCGCACGTCCTGCCAGTCGACCGGGGCGAGCGCGGGCAGGGCGGCCGGGCCCGGGGAGGCCGGGCCCGGCGCGGGTGCCGCGGTGGCCTGCGCGACGGTGTCGGGTTCGGCGGTGGCAGCTTCGGCAACGGCGAAGAGGGCGTCGTTCACGGGGAGGTCCTTCGACGGGCGGGGACGAGCAGGCGCACGGGCCGCGGGAAGGCGGGCCGTGGCCGGCGTACGGTCGGGCTGTCCCGATCGTCACCCGTGGAAGGGTCCGTGTGCTGGCGGCATTCGGACGTCGCGTCGGGCGCCGCGTCCGAGGTCGGACGGGTCCGCCGTCAGGACGTGCGGGAGCTGGTGGGCGCCAGGTCCGCGACCAGCAGCGCCAGCAGGTCCGCCGGCGCCTCGATGAAGCGGTAGTGGCCTCCTTCCAGGAGTTCGAAGGTGGTGTCGCCGCAGGCCGGCCAGCCGGTCATCAGAGACGGCTCGATGCCCGTGTCCTCGGTCCAGCCGATGGCGGTGACCGGGCACGGCAGCCGGACCGGCTCGGCCACGTGGTAGCGCTTGTTCATGTCGACGTCGTTGCGCAGCACGCCGAGGTAGAGCGCGAGCAGGCTCGGTTCCAGCGTGCCGCCCAACTCCGCGACGAGCCCGCGCAGTTCGTCGGCCAGCTCGTCGTCGTTCATGCCGAGGAAGCGGCCGTAGGGGCCGTCCTGCGGCGCGACCTCGGAGGAGACGAACAGCCGGGTCGGGGCGGGGCAGCCCCGCTGGACCAGCCGTACGGCGGTCTCGTAGGCCGCCAGCGCGGAGCCGCAGTGGCCGAACAGGGCGTAGGGCCGGTCCAGGTAGGGGCGCAGCGCCTCGCAGAGGTCGTCGGCCAGCGCCTGGTAGGTGGTGTGGGCGGGCTCGCGCATCCGGTTCTCCCGGCCGGGCAGTTGCACGGGGCAGACCTCGACGCCGTCGACCGAGGACGGCCACTGGCGGTACATGCTGGCACCGCAGCCGGAGTAGGGCAGGCAGAACAGCCGCGCCGGCGCCACCGGCGACGGCTCGCGCAGGAACCACTTGTTGCGGGTACGGGCCGGAGGAGCGTCCACTGATGACCTTCCGTGTGGGGTTTCTTGTCGGGTTCGGCTGCGGTGAGAGTGTCGGGCCCTACCGGGTCCGCGCGGTGACCGGCAGGTGGGTGAAGCCCGCGATGACGTTCGAGCGCATCCGCCGCGGCGCCCCGGCGAGCTCGAAGTCGGTGAACCGGCCGAGCAGTTCGGCGAACAGGATCCGCAGCGCGACCCGTGCGACGGTGTGGCCGATGCAGTAGTGCGCGCCGACGCCGAAGGCGATGTGCTTGTTGGGCCGCCGTCGGATGTCGAAGGTGTACGGGTCGGCGAACACGGTCTCGTCGCGGTTGGCCGAGGCCAGCCAGACGACGACCGCGTCCCCCGCGGGGATCGGCACGCCCCGGACCTCGACGTCGCGGGTGGTGTGGCGCATGAAGTGCTGGGTGGGCGAGGCCCAGCGCAGGGCCTCCTCCACGCCGCTGCCGAGCAGCTCCGGGTGGGCCGCCCAGTCGTCCAGGACCGGGGTGCCGGCCAGTTCGGCCATCGCCGCGATCGGCGGCTGGGCGGTGGTGACGGTCGCACCGAGCAGCAGGCTGTAGCAGTTGGACACGATCTCGCCCGGCGACAGCCGGCGTCCGTCCAGTTCCATCGTGAGCAGCACGCTGACCAGGTCGTCGCCCGGTGCGCGCCGGCGCTCGGTGACGAGGTCCTGGAAGTAGGCGAACAGTTCGCGGTGGGCGGTCACCAGGGTGGCCTGGGGCCCGTCGGCGAGCTGGAACTCGGGGTCGTCCGCGGCGATGCAGGCGTGGGCGAGCCGGACCAGCCGCGGCCAGTCCTGTTGCGGCAGCGCCATCATGGTGCCGATGACCGCCATCGGCAGGGTGGCCATGGCGGCGGCGAAGTCGTACGGGCCGCCGTCGGCCAGCGGCCGGAGCAGATCGACGACGACCCGGCGGATGGCCTCCCGGTCGTTCTCCACCGTCTTGATCGACAGGGCCTGCTGGAGCGGGCCGCGCAGGTGGGCGTGCCGGGGCGGGTCGGTCGCGGCCATCTGGCGGCCGCCGGCGGGGTCGCCCTTGCCGAGGAGGTTGAGCAGGGTGCCCTGTTCGGAGGTGAACGTGGCGTGGTCGCGCAGGACCCGGTTGGCCTCGGCGTGGCCGACGATCGACCAGTAGCCGATGTCGCCGACCGGTTGCCAGCTCACCGGTGCCTCGCGGCGCAGCCGTCGCCACGCCTCGTGCGCCCCGCCCGCGTGGTAGAGGTCGGGGTCGATCAGGTCGACCGGCCGCGGGGCGAGGACCGGGCAGCGCGCGGTCGGGGGGACCGTCGTCATCGGGGCCGCTCCTCCCCCGCCGCGTCGGCCGGGCCGCCTGGCGCATCGGCCCGGCCGTCCGGGCCCGCCGTCCCCAGCCGCTCGATGAGGGCCGTCGCCAGCTCGGCGACGGTCGGCGACATGTAGAGGGTCTGCGCGGGGAGGTCCACGTCGAACTCGCGCTGGGTGGCGACCAGGAGGTCCGTGGCCAGCAGGGAGTGCCCGCCGAGGTCGAAGAAGTCGTCGTCGACGCCGACCGGTTCGATGCCGAGGACGTCGCCCCACAGGTCGGCCAGTCGGGTCTGCACCTCGGTGACGGGCGGGACGAACTCGTTGGGCACGTTGCGCGGGACCCGGGTGGCGGTGGGCAGGGCCCGGCGGTCGATCTTGCCGTTGCGGTTCACCGGCAGCTCGGGACGGACCAGGATCGCCCAGGGGATCAGGTAGTCCGGCAGGCTCTCCCGCAGGTCGTGGCGCAGCCGCCGCCCGAGGTCGGCGTTGCCCTCCGGGCCGGGTTCCGCGGGCACGACGTAGGCCAGCAGCCGGGTGCCGCCCGCCGGGTCGGGCTGCGGCAGCACGACCGCGTGCCGCACCCCGGGGAGCCGTTCCAACTCGACCTCGACGGCGCGCGGTTCGGCGCGGTAGCCCTGGACCTTGACCTGGTCGTCCGCGCGTCCGACGAACTCCAGCGTGCCGTCCGGCAGCCAGCGCACGAGGTCGCCGGTCCGGTACATCCGGGCGCCGGGCTCGGTGCCGAACGGGTCGGGCAGGAACCGTTCGGCGGTCGCGGCCGGGCGGCCCAGGTAGCCGCGGGCCAGGCCCGCCCCGGCGACGTACAGCTCCCCGCACTCGCCGACGGGCACCGGCCTGAGGTCCTCGTCGAGCACGGCGACCCTGGTGCCGCTGATCGGGCGGCCGATCGGCACGCTCCGCAGCTCGGGGAGGGTGCTGCTGGTCCAGCAGGTCGTGTACGTGGTGTTCTCGGTCGGCCCGTAGCCGTTGGTGAAGAGCAGCTCCGGGTGGCGGGCCAGGAGGTGCTGGACGTGGCCGGGCGAGGCCACGTCGCCCCCGGTGAGGACGTGCCGGACGTCGGCGAACGCCTCCGGGTGGGAGCTCACCATCTGGTGGAGGAGCCCGGTGGTCAGCAGCAGGACCGTCACGCGCTCGGCGCGGACGACGCGCGCCACGTGCTCCAGGGTGATGGCGACCGGGGGGAAGAGGACCAGCCGGCAGCCGTTGACGAGCGGGGTCCAGATCTCGAAGGTGGAGGCGTCGAACGCGACCGGCGCGAGGTGGAAGAACACGTCCTCGGCGCGGACGTCCACCCAGTCCGCGCCCCGGACGAGCCGGTCGACCGCCCGGTGGGGCACGCCGACGCCCTTGGGCTCGCCGGTGGAGCCGGAGGTGTAGCTGACGTAGGCGAGCCGGTCCGGGTCGCCGGGGCGGGCCGGGGCCGCCGGGGCGGTGGCCGGCTCCTGCGCCGGGTCGCCCTCCGTCACCGTGACGACGGTGCCGGGCAGCCGCTCCCGCAGCTCGGGCCCCGCGGCCTCCTCGGTGATCACCATGGCCGCGCCGGCGTCTTCGAGCAGCAGCGTGTGCCGGGCGGCCGGGTCGTCCGGTTCGAGTCCGAGGTACGCCCCGCCCGCGATGAGGACGGCGAGCAGCGCCACGATCAGCTCCGGCGACCGCGGCACCAGCACGCCGACGACGCCCTCCGGCGCCAGTCCGGCCTCCCGCAGCCGCCCGGCGAGCCGGTTGGCGCGGTCGTCGAGCTGCCGGTAGGTCAGGGTCCGTCCGTCGCAGGTGACGGCGGGCGCGTGCGGGGCCCGCACGGCCTGTTCGGCGACCAGCTCGTGGATCGCCCGGGCGTCGAACGGTGGCCGTCCGCTGCCGACGAACGCCGGGATGTCGGAGGTGAGGACCGTCTGGGTCAACTGCTTCCCGCTTTCCTGTGCTGAAGTGTCCCCGTCGGGGGTGAACGCGCGACGCGTATGTGGTCGCCGCCGGTGCCGCTGTGGCTGTGGTTGTGGCTGTGCCTCAGACCGCCGGCACGTGGAAGAAGGTGTCGCGCGCGGCGATGCGGCCCTGCGGCGTCATCCGGAAGAAGTCCGCGAACCGCAGCTCGACCTCGCCGCCGTCGTGCAGCACGCCGCGGAACAGGCCGTGCACCGCCACCTCGTCGCCGGTGGTGACCACGGTGGCCAGGGTGTGGGTGCCGGCGCGGATCACCCGCTGGTCGCGGTAGAAGCGTTCCAGTTCGGCGTGCCCGACCATGGGCGGGTACCCGGGGCGGTGGTAGCGGGCGTCGGGGGTGAACAGGGCGACCAGCGCGGGAACGTCGCCGGCGTCGACCAGCTCGTAGTACCGGCGGACCTGGGACTCCCCCGGCGCTACGGCGGTCGGTGCTTCCGGTGTCGCGGGCGGTGCCGGGGTGTCGTCGGGCTGGGAGAGGGTGTGGACCATGCCGAAGGTGCTTCCTGTGATCGCCCTCAGGGGCTCAGGGTCGGGTACGGGGTGAGAGGACGGGTACGGCCGCGGCGTCCGGGGCCTCCTCCAGGGCTTCGACCAGGCGCGCCGGGGTGGGCGTCTGGAACAGGGCGCCGAGGGTGAGGTCCCGGCCGAACCGCACCCGCACCCGGTTGACCAGCCGGGTCGCGAGCAGGGAGTTGCCGCCGAGCGCGAAGAAGCCGTCGTCGACGCCGACCTCGGGGCGGCCGAGCACCTCGGCGAACAGCGCGCACATCGTCCGCTCCGCCGGGGTCCGCGGCCCGGGCCCGGACGGTGCCGGCTCGGGGTCGGGGACGGGCAGCGCGGCCCGGTCGATCTTCCCCCTGGGCGTCAGGGGGAAGGCGTCGAGCACGACGATCGCCGAGGGCACCATGTAGTCCGGCAGCGCCGCGGCGGCGTGCTCCCGCACCGAGGCCGGGTCGAGCGCCGGGTCGGGCCCCGGGGCCCCGGCCGGGACGACGTAGCCGATCAGACGCCGGCCGGAGGAGGCGCCCGGGCCGGCGGCCACGGTCGCCTGGGCGACGGCGGGGTGCCCGGCCAGGACCGCCTCGATCTCGCCGAGTTCGATGCGGAAGCCGTGGAGCTTGACCTGTTCGTCCGCGCGGCCGAGGAACTCCAGCTCCCCCTCGGCGTTCCAGCGGACCACGTCGCCCGTGCGGTACATCCGCTCGCCCGGTTCGCCGAACGGGCACGGCACGAACTGGGCGGCCGTCCGGCGGGGGTCGTTCAGGTACCCGCGCGCCACGCCCGCGCCGGCGACGTACAGCACGCCGGCCACCCCCGGCGGCACCGGGGACAGCGCCTCGTCCAGGACGTACACCCGCCGGTTGTCCACCGGCCGACCGAGGGGGACGACGTCGGGCACGGCCTGGCCGGGGCGGAGCACCCGGCGGGTGGTGAACGTGGTGGCCTCGGTCGGGCCGTACCCGGCGACCACCACGGAGTCCGGGCAGCGGTCCAGGACGCGCCGCACCGCGTCGGCCGGCACGATGTCGCCGCCGGTCCACACCTGGCCGACCCCGGCCAGCGTGCCCGGGGACTCCTCGGCGAACACCCGGAACAGCCCGGCCGTCAGCCAGAGCGCGCCGACCCGGTGGTCGACGATCTGCCGGTGGAGGTCCGCGAGCGCCAGCTCCCCGGGCGGGGCCACGACCACCCGGCCGCCGTTGAGCAGCGGCACCCACCACTCGTAGGTCGAGGCGTCGAAGGCGTGCGGGGAGTGCGCGAGCACGCGCGGGCCGTCCTCCTCGCGCCAACAGCCTTGCGCGGTCAGGCTGATGACGTTGCGGTGGCTCAGGGCCACGCCCTTCGGCGTGCCCGTGGAGCCCGAGGTGTACAGGACGCAGGCCAGGTGGTCCGGGCGCAGCGGCACGACGGGGTCGGTGGCCGGCTGGTCGGCGAGGCCGGGGTCGGCGTCGACGACGACACCGGGGGTGCCGAGGGACGGCGCGTGGTCCCGGGTGGCCCGGTGGGTGAGCAGCACCGCCGCCCCGGTGTCGTCCAGGACGCGGCGCAGGCGGGCCGCCGGGGCCCGGGTGTCCAGGGGTACGTAGGCGCCGCCGGCCTTGGTGGCCGCCAGGACCGCCACCACCACGTCGACGGAGCGTTCCATGAGCACGGCCACGGTGCTGTCGCAGCGGACGCCGAGGGCGATGAGCCGGTGGGCCAGCCGGTTGGCCCGGGCGTTCAACTCCGCGTAGGACAGGGTGGTTTCGCCGCACACCACGGCGGGCGCCTCGGGCCTGCGCGCGACCTCGGCCGCGAAGGCCGCGGGCACCGTCGGGTGCGGCAGCGGCCGCGTGGTGCGGTTGGCGGCCACGACGGTCCGGTGCCGTTCCTCGGGGGTGAGGAGGTCGGGCCGGCCGATCGGCCGGTCCGGGTCGGCGGCCACCGCGTCCAGGAAGCGGAGGAACCGCTGCTGGTGGGCGGTGAGTTCGGCCTCGGTGTAGAGCGCGGGGTTGGCGTCGAGGTCGAGCCGGGGCTCGGTGCCGTCGGAGCGGTCGTAGACGGAGAAGGAGATGTCCTCGACCGGCCCGTTGGACAGGTTGTGCACGGTGGCCCGGACGCCCGCGAAGTCCAGGTGGTAGTAGAAGGACATGATGTTGACGACGGGCCCGAACAGGACCCGCTCCGACCGGGCCGGGTCCAGTTCCCTGCGCAGGTCCTCGCTGCGGTGGCGCTGGTGCCCGCGCTGGGCGGCGACCTCCTCGGCCACCTGTCGCGCGAGCGCGGACAGGCTCTGCTCGGGGTGGACGCGCAGCCGCAGCGGCACCACGTTCGCCACCATGCCGGGGACGGCCGGTGCGGCGGAGCCGGTGCGCCCGGTCACCGGCATGCTGAGCACGACGTCCCGTTCGCCGCTGAGGCGGTAGAGGTACGCGGCGACCGCGGCGGTGAAGGCGGTGGGCCAGCTCGCCCCGGCGGGTCGCGCGGCCCGCCGCAGCGCGGCCAGGGTGGGCGCGTCGAGGCTGCCGGTGCGGCGCAGGAAGCCGTCCGAGGCGGGCGCCGAGCGGCTGGCGAGGCTGACCGGGTCCGGTCGTCCGGCCAGCCGGGCCGCCCAGAACTCCCGGTCCCGCTCGGGCTGTTCGGAGGCGTGGTAGGCGGCGTCGTGCGCCAGCAGGGCGCTCAGCGGCCCGAAGGCCGGCCCCGCCCCGGCCCGGCCCCCGACCAGTCCGGTGTAGGTCTTGGCGACGCGGCGCGCGATGAGCGACATGCTGAAGCCGTCGACCACGATGTGGTGGACGCGCTGGTACCAGAGGAAGCGGTCCGGCGCGACGGCGAACAGGGCCTGGCGGAACAGCGGGTCCCGGGTGAGCCCGAGCGGGGTGGACAGGTCGGCGCGCATCCAGCGCTCGGCCTCCCCCAGCGGGTCCGGCGTCGAGGTGAGGTCGACGTGGTGCATCGTCCAGTCGGGCGACGCGGTGACGACCTGCCGGGGGCCGTCGGCGCCGTCGGTGAGGCGGACGCGCAGGGACTCGGTCTCGTCCACCACGCGCCGTACGGCCGTCTCGAACAGCTCCGGGTCGATCGGCCCGGGGATGTCCACGTACTCGCCGGTGTTGTAGGCGGGGCTGCCGGGGCGCAGGTGGTGGGCGAACCAGATGCCGGACTGCGCCGACGACAGCGGCAGCTCCTTCTCGTCGCTCATCCGAGCTCCTCCAGGACGGCCGACAGCGCGTCGGCGAAGCGGGCGACGTGCGGCGGCGACAGCATGTCGTGGTGGTTGCCGGGGACCTCGACCACGCTCAACGCCCCCCGGGTACGGTCCCGCCACCGGGCGGGGAGCACGACCGGGCCGCCGAGTTCGGGGTGGGTCTCGGCGCTGGTGAACAGGTGGATCGGTGTCCGCAGCCGTGCCGTCGACCGGTAGCGCCGGGCGGCGGCGCCGTTGGCGGTGAACACCCGTGCCATGCGCCGCAGTTGTTCGGTGCGCACCCCCTCGGGAAGGTGCTCGCGGCCGTCCGCGTCGTGGAGCAGCAGGGCGAGGGCGGCCTCCTCGTCGAGTTCGTGGAGGTCCCCGCCTTCCCTGTCGGCGGCTCCACCGGTGGACGCGGGCGCTCCGACGTCGATGATCCCGAGGAACCCCGGCGGATTCCCCTGCTCCTCCAGCAGGCGGGCCAGCTCGAAGGCGACCAGCCCGCCGAAGGACCAGCCGGCCAGCAGGTACGGGCCGTCGGGCAGGACGGACCGCAGCTCCCGCAGGTAGCGCCGCGCCTGCTCCTCGACGGTGGCCAGGGGCGGCTCGTCGGTGTTGTAGCCGACGGCCTCCAGGCCGTAGACGGGCCGGGCGGCGTCCACCGGGGATTCGGCGAGGTGCTCGGTGAGCTGTCCGGCCAGGTGGAGGAAGGAGCACACGTCGCCGCTCTGCGGGTGCACCAGGATCAGCGGCGCCCGGCGGCGGTCCCCCTCGGCCAGCGGAACCACCAGTCGGCGCAGGGCCCGCGCCGCGTTGGGCAGTTCCGCGCACAGCCCCTCGACGGTGGGGTGGCGGAACACCGTGTTCAGCGGCACGGTGACCCCCCACTCCCGCCGGACGGCCTCCACCAGCTCGACCGCCCTCAGGGAGTGCCCGCCCAGCGCGAAGAAGTCGTCCCGGACGCCGACCCGCGGGGTGCCCAGCACGCGCTCCCAGATCCTGGTCATCAGGAGTTCCGGCAGGTCCCGTGGCGGGAGCGCACCGGCCTCGTGGTCGTGGCGGGCGGGCTCGGGCAGGGCCGCGCGGTCCACCTTGCCGTTGGTGGTCAGGGGGATCCGGTCGAGCGCGGTCAGCGTCGTGGGCACCATGAACTCGGGCAGGGTCTCGCGCAGGGAGCGCCGCACGGCCGCCAGGTCAGCGGGCCGGTCCTGCCACACCAGGTAGCCGGCCAGTTCGGCGTCCGTCCCGCCGCCGCGCACTGTCACCGCGGCCCTGGCGACGCCGGGCTGCGCGCACAGCGCGGCCTCGATCTCGCCCAGCTCGATGCGGTACCCGCGGATCTTCACCTGCTCGTCGGTGCGGCCGAGGAAGACCAGGCTGCCGTCCGGCAGGTACCGCGCCAGGTCGCCGGTCCGGTACAGCCGGCCGCCGGCCGCGCCGAACGGGTCGGGCACGAAGCGCTCGGCGGTCAGCCCCGGCCGGTTGGCGTACCCGCGGGTGACGCCGACCCCGCCGATGTGGATCTCCCCCGGGACGCCGACGGGCACCGGGGCGCCGGCCGGGTCCAGCAGGTAGATCCGGAGGTTGCCGAGCGGCCGGCCGATCGGCACGGACCCGCCCGGCCGGGCCAGGTCCCGGTCGGCGTCCACCCGCCGGGTGACGCAGCCGACGGACGCCTCGGTGGGACCGTAGCCGTTCCAGAGCGTGGAGACCCGGTCGAGGAGCCGCCGGGCCAGGGCGGGCTGGAGCGGTTCGCCCACGCAGATCGCCTGGAACCGGCCGCCCTGCCAGCCGCCGTCCAGCAGCAGGAGCCAGGTGGCCGGGGTGGCCATGAGCGTGGTGACGCCGAACTCGCGCATCATCTCCGTCAGGCGCGGGCCGTCGACCGCGACCTCCGACGGGGCGATCACCACGCTCGCGCCCCAGGCCAGCGGCATGAGCACCTGGGGGACGATGACGTCGAAGGAGATCGAGGCCACCGAGGCGACGACGTCGGACCCGTCGAGGTCCAGCTGGCGGCCGCGGACCACCAGGTAGTTGACCACGCCCTCGTGCGGGACCAGCACGGCCTTGGGGCGGCCGGTCGAACCGGAGGTGTAGATCGAGTACGCCAGGTCGGCGGGCGTCGCGAGCGGCGGCAGCCGGTCCTCGGACAGGGCCGCGACGAGCGGGGCCTCGGCGTCCAGCCACACCGTCTCGGCGCCGTGCTCCGGCAGCCGGTCGGCCAGGGAGCGCCGGGTGAGCAGCAGCGGCACGTCGGCGTCGGCGAGCATGAACGACATGCGCTGGGCCGGGAGGTCCGGGTCCAGCGGCAGGTAGGCGGCGCCCGACTTGAGGACGGCCAGCAGGGCCACGACCAGCTCCGCCGAGCGCGGCAGGCAGACGCCGACCAGGCGTTCCGGCCGGGCTCCCCGGGCTCGCAGGTGCCGGGCCAACCGGTTGGCCCGGCCGTCGAGTTCCCGGTAGGTCAGTCGCTCGCTTCCGCAGCGGACCGCCACCGCGTCGGGGGTCAGCCGGGCCCGCTCCTCGACCAGCTCGTGCACGCAGAGCTCGGCGGGGAAGGGTTCGTCGGTGGCGTTGGCGGCCACCAGCAGCGCTTCGCGCTCGGCCTCGGTGAGCAGGTCCAGGCGGGAGACGGGACGGTCGGGGTCGTCGGCCGCGGCGTCCAGCAGCCGGAGGTAGTGGCCGACCAGGCGCTCCACGCTCGCGCGGTCGAACAGGGCGGTGTCGAAGGCCACGGTGCCGGTCGTGCCGGTCGTCCCGCTCGTGCCGGCCGTACCGTCCGGGCCGCTCGGCCGGTCGGCGATCACCAGGCTGAGGTCGACCTTGGCCGTGCCGTTGTCGACCTCCAGCTGTTCGACCTCCGTCCCGGCCAGCCGGAGGGAGGCGGTCGGGTCGGACAGGCCGGCGACCATCACCTGGAACAGCGGGTTGCGGTCGAGGCCGCGGGCCGGCCGCAGCTCCTGCACCAGCCGCTCGAACGGCACGTCCTGGTGCGCGTAGGCGTCCAGGGCGGTCCGGCGGACCCGGTCGAGCAGCTCGGCGAAGCCCGGGTCGTCCGCGAGGTCGGTGCGCAGGACCACGGTGTTGATGAACGAGCCCACCAGCGGGTCGAGTTCCGGCCGGGTGCGGCCCGCGACCGGCGTGCCGACCGCCACGTCGGACTGCCCGCTGTAGCGGGCGAGCAGGGCCTGGAACCCGGCCAGCAGGGTCATGAACATCGTCGCGCCGTGCCGCCGGCCCAGCAGCCGCAGGCGCTCGGCCAGTTCCTCGGGCACCGTGAAGGTGATCCGCTCGCCCCGGCCCGTACGGACCGGTCCGCGCGGACGGTCGGTGGGCAGGTCCAGCGGCGACAGCCCGGACAACTGCGCGCTCCAGTAGTCCAGTTGGCTCTGCAGGCGGTCACCGGAGAGCCGGGCCCGCTGCCAGTGGGCGAAGTCCGCGTACTGGATCCGCAAGGGCGGCAACTCGTGCTCGCGGCCTTCCAGCCGGCTCCGGTACATCGCCGACAGGTCGTCCCACAGCAGCGGCATCGACCAGCCGTCGACCGCGATGTGGTGGACGACCACCACCAGGAGGTGCTCGTCCTCGTCGACCCGCAGCAGCGACGCGCGCAGCAGCGGGGCGGCGGCCAGGTCGAAGGGGCGCAGGATCTCGGAGTGGACGAGGTCGAGGGCGAGGTCCGTCCGGCGTTCCGCGGGCTCGGTCCGCAGGTCCGTGACGGGCAGGTCGACCGGCCGGGCCGGCTCCACCGAGGGGACGGGGCGGCCGTCCTCCTCGGGGAAGGCGGTGCGCAGGACTTCATGGCGCCGCACCAGATCGGTGAGGCTGTGGCCGAGGGCGGCCACGTCCAGCGGGCCGCGCAGCCGGAAGACCTCGTGGACGTTGTACAGCGCGGGGCCGTCGGACAGCCGCTCGATCAGCCACATGCGTTCCTGGGTGAACGACGGCACCCGCGCACCCTCCGGGCGGGGCGGGACCGCGGCCTCCGGCTCGCCCTCGGCGGCCCTGGTCCGGGCCGCGCGGACGCGCTGGTCGAGCAGGGCGCGTAGGCCGGCCCGCGTGGAAGCGGTCGGCTGGCCGGGCTTTTCGGGGCGACTGTGCTGTGCCTTCACGGGTGACGGGCCTTTCCGGCGGGGAGCGGTTCCGCCTCGGCTTCGCCGAGGTCCGCCAGCAGCGCCGCGTCGATGCCGTCGGCGAGTTCGGCGACGGTCGGGTGGTAGAAGAGCAGGACGACCGGCAGTTCGAGGTCGAGCGCCCGGCCGAGTCGGGACATGACCTTCGAGGCGAGCAGCGAGTGGCCGCCCAGTTCGAAGAAGTCGCTGTGCACGCCGTCCGGGGTGACTCCGAGCACCTCGGCCCAGGTCTCCAGCACGAGGAGTTCGGTCTCGGTCTCGGCGGCGCCGGCCTGGGAGGCATCGGGCCGCGGGGCCGCGGGGTGCACGGTGGGGGCAGAGGCGCCGACGCGGAGGCCGGGCGGGGTCTGCCAGGCCGAGATCGGCCGTTCGGGAGCGCCGACGAGGTGGTCGAGCAACGCCGTGAAGCCCTCGGCGAGCCGGCGCACCGTGTCGCGCTCGAAGAGGTCGGCGGCGTAGCGGATGACGCCGGTGAGGCGGTCGCCGAGGTCCGTCAGGGAGACCTCGATGTCGAACTTGGCGACGTCGTTCGGTATCTGATGACTGCTCACCTCCAGCCCCGGAAGGCCGGACGGGAGCGCGGGCGGATCCTCCAGCTGGAACATGACGGTGACCAGCGGGTGCTGGCCGAGGTCGCGTTCGGGCCGCAGCTCCTGCACCAGCCGCTCGAAGGGGACGTCCTGGTGGGCGTAGGCCTCCACCGCGCACCGCCGCACCCGGGCGAGCACGTCGGTGAAGCCGGGGTCGCCGGACAGGTCGGTGCGCAGGACGAGGGTGTTGACGAAGAAGCCGACCAGCGGCTCCACCTCGATCCGGGTCCGCCCGGAGATCGGCGTCCCCACCGTCACGTCGGCCTGTCCCGTGCAGCGCGCGAGCAGGACCTGGAAGGCGGCCAGCAGCGTCATGAACGGCGTCACCTCGTGGGTGCGCCCCAGCGCGCGGATCCGGTCGGCGAGTTCCGCCGGGATCTCGATCTCGACCTGGTCGCCCCGGCCGGACCACGCCGCGGGGCGCTCCCGGTCCGTCGGGAGCACCGACGGGAGAAGGTCGGCCAAGTGCTCGCGCCAGTAGTCGAGTTGACCTTGCAGCGCGGGTCCGGCCAGGTGGTTCCGCTGCCAGTGCGCGAAGTCGGCGTACTGGACGGGCAGGTCCGGCAGGGCGATCGGCCGGCCGTCGACGGCGGCGCCGTACCCGGCGGAGAACTCCTGCCACAGCACCGGCAGCGACCAGCCGTCGCAGGCGATGTGATGGATCACCAGGACCAGCAGGTGGTCGTCGGGGGCGACGCGGATCAGTCGGGCCCGCAGCATCGGGGCGGCGCCGAGGTCGAAGGGGGCCGCCAGGTCGGCGGCCACCAGCTCCCGGGCCCGCTGCCAGGCCTGCTCCGCCGGGGTGTGCGCCAGGTCGGTGATCGTCGGCACGAAGGTCCCGACCGGCTCCGTGACGTGGCACGGGCCGTCCTCGGAGTCGGCGATCCTGCCGCGCAACACCTCGTGGCGCCGCACGACGTCGGTCAGCGCCCGGACGAGCGCCTCCTGGTCCAGCCGGCCGCGCAGGCGGACCGCGGTCGGGACGTTGTGGTCCGGCAGGCCCGGCCGCAGCCGGTCGAGGAACCACAGCCGTTGCTGGGCGAAGGACAACTGGGTCGGAGCGTGCGCGCTCCGATCGGAGCCAGGCATGACGGATCCACCTTTCACGGCGATCGGGCGCGCTAAAGCACCCCGGAAATCCCCTCGCCGATTCGCTTCCTCGCGAACAGTACGGCGGATACTAGGCAGCTCCCGTCTCACTCCGCAAGACAGAGAAGGGGGTCGAAGGCATCAGGACAATCTTTACGCCAGACCCCGCTAATCCTTATGTAGATTGAACACGCTCGACGGCTAGCATCCGCGCGCCCGACCGCCACACCATCCCTGACGTGCCGTCATGGTGGAGATCGAGCACACCACTTCCGTGGACGAGCGCCACGTGATAATTCTTCTTTCGCCGGGAAGGCGGCCGGACGGGCCCCTTTCGTGTCGACCCTTCATTGTTCCGAAAAAGATCGGTGAACCCGTTGCATGAACTCATCCGTTGTCCATAGAGCCCACCCCGTTGCATGAACTCGGAGAAGTCATGATGCAGCAGCCAAGCCTGGTGGGTTCATTCGTCTCGCACGCCACCGACCACCCCGGTGATCCGGCCCTGGTGTGGCACGGGGAGGAGACGACCTACCGCGAACTCCACCGGGCGGCGGAGCGGGAGCGCCTGCGGATCGCCCGGCTCGCCCCGGACGGCGACGAGCCGATCGGCATCCCGGCCGCCAAGTCGCCCTCGACGATCGCCCTGGTGCTCGCCTGCCTGCTGGAAGGGCGGCGCTTCCTGCTGCTGCCGGCGCCCGTACCGGAGGGCGGGACCGCCCACGCGCCGGCCGAGCGGGCCGGCATCCGGCACGTCCTCTCGCCGGAGGGCCCCGGTCCGGACGCCCGGGAGCGGCCGGCGGAACCGAAGCCGCCGCGCGCCACGGAACCCGCCGACGTCTCCTTCATGTTCACCACCTCCGGTTCCACCGGGCGGCCGAAGATCGTGCCGCTGAGCACGGGCGCGGTGGACCGCTTCACCAGCTGGGCCGGCGAGCGGTTCGGCATCCGTCGGGGAACGACGGTCCTCAACTACGCGCCGCTCACCTTCGACCTGTGCCTGCTGGACATCTGGGCCACGCTCAAGCACGGCGGCCGCGTCGTCCTGGTCGATCCGGCCCGGGCCACCCAGCCGGGCCACCTGCTGGACCTGCTCTCCCACCACGAGGTCCAACTCGTCCAGGCGGTACCGATGTTCTACCAACTGCTGGTCGACGCGACCGCGCAGAGCGGCCGCCGGCTCGACACCGTCGAGCACGTCGTCTTCACCGGCGACAGCCTGCCCGCCCGCTGCCTGGCCGAACTGCCGCGCCTGTTCCCCGGCGCGCGGCTCCACAACGTCTACGGCTGCACCGAGACCAACGACAGCTTCCTGCACGAGGTCGACGGCACCGAGCCGCCGGACGGCCCGGTGCCGATCGGGCGCCCGCTGCCCGGGGTCCACGCGGTGATCGTCGGCGCCGACGGCGGGATCGTGACCGGGCCGGGCACCGGCGAACTCCACGTCGCGACGCCCTTCCAGACCGACGGCTACCTGGACCGGGCCCAGGACGCCGGCAGGTTCGCGACCCACCACCACGACGGGGAGACCCGGCGCTACTTCCGCAGCGGCGACCTCGTCCGGCGCGACGAGGACGGCCGCGTCACCCTGGAAGGCCGCAACGACCACCAGGTCAAGGTCCGCGGCACCCGGGTCAACACCCACGAGGTCGAACAGGTGCTGCTCGACCACCCCGAGGTCGTCGAGGCGGCCGTGGTGGCCGTACCCGACCCGGTGGCCGGCCGCCTGCTGCGCGGCCTGGTCCGCCGCGCCCCGGACAGCCGGCTGAACTCGCTGGCGCTGCGCCGGCACTGCGCCCAGCGCCTCCCGCTCACCGCCGTCCCCTCGACCCTGCGGATCGTGGACGACCCGCTGCCCAGGACGTCCACCGGAAAGATCGACCGCGCGCCCGTCGAGCGCGCCTGCTCCCCCTCCCAGCCCACCGAAGGAACGGCCACGTGAACCACGCCGCGGTAGTCACCCAGTTCATCATCGAGGAGTTCCTGCCCGACGTCGGCCCGAACGAGCTGGACGCCGACTACGACCTCGTGGACGGCGGGGTCATCGACAGCCTCGGCCTGCTCAAGACGATCGCCTGGCTGGAGGACCGCTTCGACGTGCGCGTCGAGGAGTTCGACCTCGACCCGGACAGCTTCCGCTCCGTCGGCTCGATCAGCAGGTTCATCGACCAGGCCCAGCCGCAGCGGACGGACGCCCACTAGTCATGCACGAGGTGCTGCGAGCGCTGATCCGCCGGGACCGCGCCGTCGACCAGGAGCTGTGGGGGTCCTTCTGGGATCAGCTGCGGGACGGCGCCCTGCGGCCCGGCGAGACGGTGGCGCTGCTGTCCTCGCTGTCCACCCGGATGCCCGACCGGGACACGCTGGTCGCCATGCTCCGCTCGCTGGACGAGCGGCGGCCGGCCGTCACCGCGCGGCTGGACGGCACGGCCAACATCGTCGGCACCGGAGGCGGGCCGGCCACGTTCAACATCTCCACCGCGGCGGCGTTCCTCGCCGCGGCCCTGGGCGTCCGCGTCGTCAAGACGGGCTCCCGCGCCTACACGAGCACCTGCGGCTCCCACGACCTGCTCGACCGCCTCGGTATCGGACGGACCACCTCGTACGAGCGGACCGAGGAGCGGCTGGAACGCTTCGGCATCGCCTTCCCGGGGAACTTCGTCTACCCGCGGGAGGTGGCGCTGCTGGCCCGGAGCATCGTGCCGATGGACCTGCGGATGATCGGCGGGTTCATCAACTCCGTCGGGCCCTTCCTGGCCGCGGTGCCGGTCTCCGCCCAGCTCGTCGGCGTCTCGGACCGTTCACTGCTGCCGGCGCTGGGCCAGGTCGCCGCCACCGTCACCGACCGGAGGATCTGGCTCTGCTCCAACGAGCTGGGCATCGACGAGCTCGTCGGCTCCGTCGACAACCTCCTCCTCCCCAATGACGGCACCGACCCGATCCACCTGCCGGCCGAGGCTCCCGCGAGCGCGACCGACGCGATCGCCGAACTGCGGCCCGCCACAGGAGGCGAGGACGTGGTCGAGCACTTCCTCGGCGTGCTCTCCGGAACGGGGACGGCGCTCGCCACCCGGACCGTCTGCCTGAACGCCGCCGCCCTGGCCGTCGCGAGCGGGCTGATCGACGGGTGGCCGGAGGCGATCCGGGCGGCCGAGGACGCCCTGCGCGGCGGCGCCGCCCGCGACCTCGTCGACCGCCTCCGCACCCGACCGGCGCGTGCGCGGTGAGCGGGTTCTTCGCCCGCCGGCCACCGGACCGGCCCGGCCTGGCCGTGTTCCTCAACGCCGGGGACCCCCCGCTGCCCGTCCTGGCCGACGTGATGCGGATGCTCGACGACTGCCGGGTGGACTGCCTGGAGCTGGCGGTGCCCTTTCCGAACTCGGTCACCGACGGGCCCGTCATCCGCCGCTCGGCGCAGCGGGCCCTGGCCGACGGCGTCGGACTCGACGAGGTGCTCGACTTCCTCGCCGGGGTCCTGCCCGGGCTGCGCCACCTGCGGGTGGCCCTGCTGGCCGACTGGAGCCACACGGTCAGGGCCCCGACCGTGCCCGGCTTCGTCCGGCGGGTCGCCGACGCGGGCGTCCACGGGCTGCTGGTCCACGGACTGCCGCCGCGGCTGCGGGCCGACTGCCTCGACGCGGTGCGGGCGGCCGGGCTGCCCCTGGTCGCCACCTGCTACGCCGCGTCGGCGCCCGAGGTGCGGGCCGCGGCAGCCGACTGCGCCACCGCGTACCTGTACCTGGTGGCCCACTACGGCCGCAGCGGCGGCGGGCTCACCGCCGACCACCGGGAGCTGGCCGCCGCGCTGGCCGCGCTGCGGCCGAGGACCACCGCACCGATCGCCGTCGGGTTCGGCGTCCGCTCCCGGGCGGACATCGACCTGCTGCACGGCCTCGGCGCCGACGCCGCGGTCGTGGGCAGCGCCGGGGTCGCCCGGATCGAGCACGCCCTCGCCGAAGGGGCCGACGTGGTCGAGGAGTTCCACACCTTCATCCAGACCGTTTCGCCGTACTCACCAAGCCGCCAGGAGGCACACCGATGATCGTCCGACACCTTGCCGACGTGAAGACCGTGGACTGGGGCAACGGGCTCAGCCGCAGGTTCCTGCTCGAGTCCGACGGCCTGGGCTACACGATGACGGACACCACCGTCCGGGCCGGCACCAAGTCGCGGCTGGAGTACCGCCGCCACCTGGAGGCCTGCTACTGCATCGAGGGGAAGGGCGAGGTCGTGGACACCGACGGCACCTCCCACCCGCTGGAGCCGGGCACGCTGTACGCGCTCGACCGCAACGACGCCCACTTCCTGATCGCGAGCCCGGAGGAGGACCTCCGCCTGGTGTGCGTGTTCTCGCCCGCGTTGCGCGGCGACGAGCGCCACAACCTGGACTCGGCCGACTTCTCCGAGTACTGACAGGGACGGACAGATGATCAGGTGGAACGCCGACCAGCTCGCCCTGGGCGAGGGGATCGCCCAGTGGTGCGAGGAGCTCAGCTCCGGCCATCTCGAAGGGGACGCCGAAGGCGCCTTCCCGTGGGACAAGTGGAAGCTGATCCAGAGGTCCGGGATCCTCGGCCTGCCGTTCGACGAGCAGTGGGGCGGGCTGGGCCAGGACCTGCTCACCACCATGCACGTGCTCGAACGGCTCGGCACCGGGTGCCGTGACGGCGGACTGAACTTCTCGGTCGCCACCCACCTGGTCGGCGTCGGGGTCCCGCTGCAACGGTTCGGCTCGCCGGAGCTCAAGGCGCGCCACCTGCCGGGGATCTGCTCGGGAGAGACGATCGGCGCGCACGCGATCAGCGAGACCGAGAGCGGCTCCGACGCGCTGGCGATGAGGACCACGGCCACCCGCGAGGGCGACGACTTCGTCCTGCGGGGCGGCAAGTCCTTCATCACCAACGGCCCGGTGGCCGACGTGTTCGTGGTGTACGCGCGCACCCATCCGAGCAGCGGCCCGCTCAGCATCACCGCCTTCGTCGTGGAGCGGGACACCCCGGGGCTCGTCATCGGGCCGCCCGTCGCCACCATGGGGCTGCGGACCGCACCGCTGAGCGAACTGCACTTCGACGACTGCCGGATCCCCGCGTCCGCCGTGATCGGCCGGGTCGGCTCCGGGTTCCTGGTCCTGGACCACGTGATGAAGTGGGAGATCCTCTGCTCCTTCGTCATCAGCACCGGGCAGATGCGCCACCGGCTCGACCGCTGCGTCGAGTACGCCAAGGAACGCGTCCAGTTCGGCAGTCCGATCGGCTCGTACCAGTCGATCTCCCACAAGCTCGTGGAGATGAGCATCGGCCTGGACACCGCGCGGAAGTGGCTCTACGACACGGCCGTCCGGCTGACGCAGGGCGAGAACGTCACGAGGGACATCGCCGTCAGCAAGCTCCTCGCCAGCGAGAGCAACCTCTCCTCCGCCCTGGCCGCCGTGCAGATCTTCGGCGGCAGCGGCTACCTGGCCGAGTACGGGCTGGAGAAGGACCTGCGCGACGCGGTCGCCGGCCCGATCTACTCGGGCACGTCGGAGATCCAACGCAACCGCGTCGCCGCCATGTTGGGGCTGTGACGCCCGATGCTGCTCAAGATCTGCGGAGCCGCCTCGGCCGAGGACGTGGCCTCGCTCGACCGGGCCGGAGCCGACCTCGTCGGCCTGTGGCACGGCGTCCCGCGAGGTCACGCCGACCTGACGCTCGATCAACTCACTGTGGCGGCCGACGCTGTCCATCGAACCGCGCGACTGCGCCCGGTCCTCGTGACCTTCCTCAACGACGCCGAGGCGCTGCGCGCGGCGACGGCCGCGGCCCGGGTGCCGTGGGTCCAACTGCACGGCTACCAGCCGCCGGGACTGGTCCGCGCCCTGAAGGGCAGCACGGACCTCATCGTGGTCAAGGTGCTGCACCTCGGTGCGGACACCCGCGCGGAGCGGTCCCTGATCGCGGCGTACGAGCGGGCGGGAACGGACCTCTTCCTGCTGGACGCGGTGGCCGGGGACGGCCGGATCGGCAGCACCGGGCAACCGGCCGACTGCGCGGCCGTCCTCGGGATCGCGGACCGCCTCTCGCGTCCCTTCCTGCTGGCCGGCGGCCTCTCGGCCGACAACCGGGAGGCCTACCGGGCGGTGCTGGACCACCCCCTGTTCCTGGGCATCGACGTGGACACCGCGGCCAGGGACCCCGACGGACGGCTGAGCACCGAGCGGGTCACGGCCGTACGGCGCGGCTGGCGGGTGCCGGACGGCGCCGGGACGGCCGGGAGGCCCCGATGACGGCCGCGTTCATCGAGGCGCTGCTGGACGCCCGCCGACCGGTGATCATGGAGCTCAAGCGCCAGGACGCCGCCGGGCAGGACTTGTTCGGCGACAGGTCGGCCGCCCGGCTGGTCGCCGACTACCAGGAGGTCGGCGCCCCCTGCCTGTCCGTGGTGACCGGGCGGTGGTTCGGCGGCACCCCGGAACTGCTGCGCGAGGTCGTGGCGGCGACGGACCTGCCCGTACTGCAGAAGGACTTCATCACCCGCCGGAGCCAGCTGCACCAGGCCCGCGAGAGCGGCGCGGCCGCGGTCCTGCTCACCGCCGCGCTGCTGCCGCGCGCCACCCTGGGCCACCTGGTCGAACTCGGCCTGGGCCTGGGCCTGACGCCGTTCGTCGAGGTCGTCACCGAGGAGGAGATCAGCCGTGTGCCACGCGCCGAGGAGTGCGTGATCGCGGTGAACAACAAGGACATCGGCGACCGCGAACGCGGCGCCGGCGACCTCGGGCGGAGCTCGGCGCTCCTGCCCGCGGTGCTGGGCAGCGGCACCCGGTGCCCGGTGAGCGCCGGGGCCGTCCGCTCCCCCGAGGACGCGGCCCGCCTGCTCCAGGAGGGCTTCGCCGGTGTGCTCATCGGGACGGGCCTCCTGCGCGCCCCCAGCCTGCCTGGCTGGCTGGACGGCCTCGACGCCCACCGCGGCACCCGCGTCGACCCTCGCCACGAACCGGCTCCACCCCCAACCATCGACATCCGGAGGTAACGGCATGACCAGCGAAGCACCCGAGCAGTGGAAGGTCGTCGTCAACGACGAGGAGCAGTACTCGATCTGGTCCGCCGACCGCGAGACCCCGGCGGGCTGGCACGAGGACGGCGTCCGGGGCGCGAAGGACGACTGCCTCGCGCACATCGAACGCGTCTGGACCGACATGCGCCCCCGCAGCCTGCGCCTGCGGTCCGTCCCGGAGGAGGGTGGTGCGCAGTGAGCCGGACGCTCGCGCCGCACGGTGCGCGCCCCGCGACCGGGCCCGTGCTCTCCACCACCCTGAACCTCCCGGAGTGCCGGGCCCGGGGCTGGGTCGTCGTCGACTCCATGGTCGACGGCCTGGCCATGGGCGGAACCAGGATGACCCCGACGGTGACCGAGCAGGAGCTGGCCGGGCTCGCCCGGGCGATGACCCACAAGCTGGCGCTGGTCGGCCTGCCCATCGGCGGCGCCAAGGCCGGCATCGCCCCCGATCCCGGCGCCGTCGTCGAACGGCGGGCGGTGATGCGGGAGTTCGGCCGCGCCGCGGCCCCGCTGCTGCACGGCGGGGTGTACCTGGGCTGCGACCAGGGCACCACCTACGCCGACCGGCGGCAGGCCTTCGAGGCCGCCGGGTACGACGTCACCCGCCGCCCCGGCACCACCCGCCTCACCGTCGGCTGGGCCGAACTGTGGGACCACATGGCCGACATCACCGGGTTCGGCGTGGCCGTCGCGGTGCTCGGCGCCCTGCGCGCCTCCGGTGCGCGGACCCCGCAGCGCGTCGCGATCCAGGGCTTCGGCACCGTCGGGCGCGCGGTGGCCGACCACCTGGCCGCCCACGGCCACCTGGTGGTGGCGGTGGCCGACGTCCTGGGCACCGTCGAGGACCAGCGCGGACTGCCCGTCGCCGAACTCACCGCGCTCACCAGCGGCGACGGCACGATCGACCGGAGCCGGCTGCCCGCCCGGGTCACGGTCCACGGGCCCGGGCAGGCCTGGCTGCACGTCGACGCCGACGTGCTGGTGCTGGCGGCCTCCCCCGCCGCGGTCGACGAGGAGGCGGTGCCAGCGGTCCGGGCCCGCCTGGTGGTCGAGGGCGGAAACCTGAGCTGCACCGAACCGGCCCGCCGACTGCTGCGCGAGGCCGGCCACACCGTCCTGCCGGACGTGGTCGTCAACGTCGGCGGGGCCGCGGCGACCGGGTGCGTGCTCACCGGGCTGGCCCCGTCCGACCTGCCGCTCCCCAAGCTGTCCGGGTGGCTGCGCGACTGGGTCGCCGGCCGGGTCGCCAGGAACTGCGAGCTGGTGCAGGAGCTGAGCGCCTCGGGCAGCGCCGACCCGGTCGCCCAGCTCCTCGGCTCGCGCGCGACCCCGCCCGGCGCCGCCGGATCGGAGGCCCCGTCCGAACGGTGACCGGGCCGACGGACGCGCCCCCGCGCCGC
>NZ_LFVW01000883.1:0-3592 GCF_001182915.1 Kitasatospora sp. MY 5-36 | reverse complement strand
AGCAGAGCCCCCGCCCACGGCCACCCCGCCGGAGGGGCGGCCGTGGAAGCTCCGGCCGCCCTTCCCCCGCGGCCCGGTCCGGCCTGCGCGCCCCCGACCGGGCCCGCCGCCGAGCGGGCGCTCTCCCCATGTGTGCCGGTCGGCCGTTGCCCGGCCGCCGTCGGGTAATGCCTTTGCCTATGGCCGCCCTTCCCCGGCGGCCCTGCCCGTCACACCCCGTCACCGCCTGCCTGCCCTCGCCTGCCGCCCCGTCGCCTTCCGCCTGCCTCCCGTCGTGCGCGGGAGGCAGCGCGCGTTTCCAGGCCCCCGGGCCCGCGGCGCCCGTCCCACGCCTCCCCAGCTGCGGATGAGCGCCCGGCGGCACCATCCGGCCGAACCGTGCGAAAACGGAATCCGACATGTTGCATTCCGCTTCTGTGACTCATGTGACTGACGTGACTGTTGTGATGGATGTGGGTGCAGGGAATGGCGTGAATTGGTGGGTCAGGAAAGTGTTGCGTTTCCGTGACAGCCGCGCCTATGATCAACGGAAAGCTTCGATATTGATCGAACCCCGGGGGGGTGTTTGGACGGCGGGGGCCAGTCGGGTGTTCAACTGATGTCGCGTCGCAGTTGAACACCGGTCGGCCGCGGAGGGGTGGGCGGGGGTAGGGGCGGAAGGATTGGGCTCTGAATCCCGCTGCCGGGTTCCGCGAATGAAGCAATCAATTTGCCGGTGATTCCGCGGGTGGTGTCGTACCGGCGCGATGGGGACTTGGGTCGGCGTGTTCTGAAGGGGGAGTTCAGCATGGGGGAGCGCCTGCGCACCGCTCCGACTCCGGTCGGTGCGGATGGCGGCCGGGGTCCGGGAGGTCCGGTCGGAGCATCCGAAACGGCCTCCGGGGGCGGCCGGCCGGCGGAGCGGGCCGCGCGCGCCGAGGCGGCGTTGCGGATCCTCCAGGCCCATCCCTCGTTGTCCGACCGGGCGGTCGCGGAGTCGACCGGCCTTGGCGCGCGAACCGTTGCCGAGCTGCGGCGCCTGTCGGAATCCGTGGCGGAATCCGGATTCCGGATCGGCCGGGACGGCAAGTCCCGCCCGTTGAACGGCGCGGCCGGCCGGCTGCGCGTGGCGGAGCTCCTCGGGGAGAACCCGAAGGCCTCGCTGCGCCAGTTGGCCAGGACGGCCGGGGTGTCGCCCGCGACGGCGCTCGATGTGCGGCGGCGGCTGGAGCGCGGTGAGGAGCCCGTCCCGGTGAAGCGGGCCGCCATTGCGCCGGGGGTTTCCCCGAAGGGTGCCGCGCCGGCCGGGGGGAATGGCTTCGCGGGGGGTTTCGGCCGGACCGGCTGATTTCCCGTCGGCGTTAATCGATTTCTAATCCCCGCCGTAATTCCGATCGGATCTTGTGCCTTTGTCGGACCGCCGATAAAGTCGAAGTCGGCCTGCAGTATTCCTGCGCCTTGCCTGAAATATAATCTCGCATCCACCAGAGGAGCGGCCAATCATGACGCACCGATTCTCGCTTGTCCTGAACCGAGAAGTGAACGATCAGGAGAAGGTCACCCTGAAGGAGGCGAGCCGCGCCGACATCGCGTTCGTCGACGACACCCTCCCGACGAACGCCGACGTCCCGGTCACCCGGATCGAATTCGAGGACGGGGTCACGGCCACGCTCGCCGAGGCCATCGAGGCCGGCTTCGAGGCCGTCAAGGCCGTCCCGGACCTGTCCGTCCCGGGCCTGAGCGTGCCCGCCCAGCCGGCCGCGGCCGAGGGCGGCGAGGAGGCCGTCAACGAGGCGGCCGAGGCCGTCTCCTGACGGCACGCACGTCCCCGCCCCGCGGGGACTGAGGCCGACTCCTGCGCGGGCGCCGAGCAGCAACCGCGCGGGAGCCGGGCGCCGTTCCCGCGGCAACCGCGCGGGAGCCGGACAGTGATCCCGCGGCAGGCGCGCGGGATCCGCGCCGCAGCACCGCCGGGCACCGGGGGAGGAGCGCGGCCGCCGCGAGGAGCGGTCGGCCGCGGTCTTCCGCGTGCCCGCCCGCCCGGCGGGAGCGGTGCGGTGGCAGCACCGTGAAGAACACGTACTCCAGTGGCAGGGCCGCGCTCGTCGTGCACGCGCGCGGTCAGCACGTCGACTCGCAGTTCACTACGGGGGGAGCAGGGCCGCCATGGCCGACGAACAGCAGCTTCGCGACTACCTCAAGGTCGTGACGGCCAAACTGCGCAGCACCCGGACGGAACTGGACCGGCTCAGGCACGAGCCCATCGCCGTCGTCGGCATGGGCTGCCGCTACGCCGGCGGCGTCGACAGCCCCGAGGCGCTGTGGCGGCTGGTCGCGGACGGCGCCGACGCCGTCGCCGGCTTCCCCGCCGACCGGGGCTGGGACACCGCGGGGCTCTACGACTCGCCCGACCTGCCGGGCTCCACCACCCGTGAGGGCGCCTTCCTGTACGAGGCGGCCGAGTTCGACGCCGCCTTCTTCGGGATCAGCCCGCGCGAGGCCCTCGCATGGACCCGCAGCAGCGGCTGCTGCTGGAGACCTCCTGGGAGGCCGTCGAGCGCGCCGGCATCGATCCGGCCACCCTGCACGGCTCCCGCACCGGCGTGTTCACGGGCGTCTACTCCTCCGCCGCGGCCTACGGGAGCGACGCCGGCCTGGACTTCGCGGAGGCCACCGGCCACCTGCTGACCGGCACCGCCAACAGCGTGCTCTCCGGCCGGATCTCCTTCACCCTCGGCCTGGTCGGCCCCGCCGTGACGGTGGACACCGCCTGCTCCTCCTCCCTGGTCGCCCTGCACCTGGCGGTGCAGGCGCTGCGCGCCGAGGAGTGCGACCTGGCCCTGGCGGGCGGCGCGACCCTGATGTCCTCCCCGGTGCTGTTCCGCGAGTTCTCCCGCCAGCAGGGCCTGGCCGCCGACGGCCGCTGCAAGCCCTTCTCGGCGGACGCCGACGGCACGGGCTGGGGCGAGGGCGCCGGCATGGTCGTCCTGGAGCGGCTGTCGGACGCGCGCCGCAACGGGCACCCCGTCCTGGCGGTGATCAGCGGCAGCGCGGTCAACCAGGACGGCGCCTCCAACGGGCTGACCGCGCCCAACGGCAGCTCGCAGCGCGTCGTCATCCGGGCCGCCCTGGACAACGCCCAGCTGACGGCGGCCGACGTGGACGCCGTGGAGGCGCACGGGACGGGCACCCGGCTCGGCGACCCGATCGAGGCCCAGGCCCTGCTGGAGACCTACGGGCAGGCGGCGGGCCGCGCCGACGACCGGCCGCTGTGGCTGGGCTCGGTGAAGTCCAACATCGGCCACACCCAGGCCGCGGCCGGTGTCGCCGGTGTGATCAAGATGGTGATGGCGCTGCGGCACGGCGTGCTGCCCCGCACCCTGCACTCCGAGCGGCCCTCGGAGTACGTCGACTGGACGGCCGGCCGGATGCGGCTGCTGCAGCGGCCGGTGGACTGGCCCCGGCCCGCGGACGACACCCCCCGGCGCGCGGCCGTCTCGGCGTTCGGCATCAGCGGCACCAATGCCCACCTGGTGCTGGAGGACGCGCCCGAGCCGCAGGCCCCGGCCGCGGAGCCGGTGCGGGCCGCCGCCCCGGCCGTCCTGCCCGGGTC